>JBKHDS010000084.1:0-7955 GCA_046541215.1 Nitriliruptoraceae bacterium | reverse complement strand
CGGTCGGGACCTGCTGCGGCGCTTCATCGAGGGGCCGGTGGCGGCACGACGGCGGGAGCGCGCCCCAGGACGGGCTCGACCCACCGTGGTCCCAGGCCCCCCGGTCCGCGCCCACACGCGCTACACGGCCGCCGAGGTCCAGGCGCGGTGCCGGGCGGCGGGCCACTCGGTCAGCGTCATCATCCCGGCACGCGACGAAGCTGCCACGGTCGGCCACGTCGTCGAGGTCATCCGCCGCACCCTGCAGGACGAGGTGCCGCTGGTCGACGAGTTGCTGGTGGTCGACTCCGACTCGAGCGACGACACCGCCGAGGTCGCCCGAGCCGCCGGTGCCCGGGTCGTCGCCCAGGCCGAGGTGCTGCCGGACCTCGGGACCGCCCCGGGCAAGGGCGAGGCGATGTGGAAGGGGCTGGCAGCCACCACCGGCGACCTCGTCGTCTTCCTCGACGCTGACGTCACCGACGTCCAGCCCCACTTCGTCGTCGGTCTGCTCGGCCCGCTGCTCGAGGAGCCGCAGCTCCAACTCACCAAGGCTGTGTACGACCGCCGCCTCGCGCTGGAGCAGGCCACGCAGGACGTCGGTGGCGGGCGCGTCACCGAACTGCTGGCGCGACCGGCCCTGACCCGCTGGTTCCCGGCCCTGGCCAGCCTCGCCCAACCGCTGGCTGGCGAGGTGGCCGCGCGCCGGTCCCTGCTGCGGGACCTGCCCTTCGTGCGCGGCTACGGGGTCGAGGTCGCGATGCTCATCGACGTGGTCACCCGGCACGGGATCGAGGCCATCGCCCAGGTCGATCTCGGCAGGCGCACCCATGAGCACCAGGACCTCGCGGCGCTCGGCCGGATGGCGACGGAGCTGCTCGAGGTGATCGTCGGTCGGCGCGCCGCCCTGGACGCGGGAGACGACCGCGGCCCCTCCGGTGGGCCGGCGCCGAGCGAGCGGGGCGACCCTGCGATCCTGGCCCCCGCACCCGCCGAGGTCGTGGTCCACCAGCCGAGGCGGGACGGGACGGGGATGGTGCGCCTCTCCCCGCAGGTCATCAGGGTCGAGGAGCGCCCACCGCTCGCGCAGCTCGCCGCCATGGTGGCCCGTACCGACGCCTGATCGGGGCTCACCACCGCCCCGCAGCGCGATCACGGAACGTACGCAGTTCAACGCACAAGGTCGGACGACCCGTGTGGTCGTCGGGCGCCTGCGCTACGGTGGAGGTGGCGCGCAGAGACCGCTCACGGCCCGATCGGCGGAGGCCACCATGACCACAGAACGTCCGAAGGTCCTCGTCGTCGACGACGAGCCCGACGTGCTGCTGTTGTGCCGCGTGAACCTCGAGTTCGAGGGCTACGAGGTGGTCGAAGCGACCGACGGGGAGCAGGCGCTGGAGCGGGTCCGTGCGGACGCACCGGACGTGATCCTGCTCGATGTGATGATGCCGAAGATGGACGGCTGGCAGGTCCTCAACGCGATCAAGAGCGACGACGACCTCAAGCACATCCCGGTCATCATGCTGACCGCCAAGGTCCAGGACCAGGACCAGATCAAGGGTTGGTCACAGGGCGCAGCCGACTACATCACCAAGCCGTTCTCACCGCTCGCGCTCTCCCAGGTCCTCCAGGACGTCCTCGCGACCGACCCCGAGGAGGAGGAGCGCCGCCGCCGGGTGATCCTCGAGAAGCTCCAGCTGCTGCACGACAGCTGACGCGTCCGGGCCGGCAGGCTCAGCCGCGGTCCGCGCCGACCACGACGTGGACCATGACGCTGTCGGCGAGGTTGCCAGGCTGCTCGCGCACCTCGGGTGCCCCGAGGTCCTGAGCCACCTGCTCGCCGGCTTCCTGGCTGCCGGCGGTCCACAGGACCGTGGTGACCTCGTAGGCGATCGCCGGGTTGCGCGCGACGATGCGGTAGCCGAGCGCCGCGAGCTCCTCCGCAGCGGCTTCAGCTGCAGCCCCGCCGTCAGCCTGGTAGCCGTCCAGCACCTGCACGCTGATCGTGCTCGGATCGATGCGGTCCGACCCCTCCGGCTCCGGCTCGGGGTCCTGGCCGCCCTCGGCGGGCTCCTCCGGCTCGGCGGGTTCCTCCGGCTCCGGCTCGGGGTCCTGGCCGCCCTCGGCGGGCTCCTCCGGCTCTGCGCCCACACCCCCCTCGCCCTCGGCCCCGTCGGCGCCCGGGTCCACGGACTCCTGCTCGGACGCGTCGTCCCCGGGCTCCTCAGCGACGAGAAGCGGGTCCTCACCACCGCTCCCGACGGTCCAGAACAGCGCCGCCGAGACCCCGATGACGAGCGCGGCGACACCGAGCGCACGGAGCAGGAGCACGCCGAGGCCCGGCTCGGTGTCGATCTCCGGGCTCGCGGTGGTCACGGCTCACCTGGCTCCGGCACCGAGCCGCCGCGCGGCCCGCTGCCGCTGCCGCTGCGCGCGCAGACGCCGCAGCCGCTTGACCAGCATCGGGTCGTGGGCGAGGGCCACCTCGTCGTCGATGATGCGGTTGAGGAGCTGGTAGTAGCGCGTGGGCGAGAGCTCGAACCGCTCCCGGATGGCCTCCTCCTTGTTCCCCGCGTGCTTCCACCACTCGCGCTCGAAGGTGAGGATCTCCGCGTCACGCTCGGAGATGGTCGCTGCGGTGGTCATCGTCATGGGGAGCCCTTCCGTCGTCCGTGCGATGTTCGCAGACGAACCACACCGGTGCAACTACACCAACGTCCCGCGCCACGGGCACCGCGCAGGCCGCACACGGACGTCGGCCAGACGGCTCGTGCTGGCTCCTACCACCGGCCGGCGGCATCACGCTCAGGCCCGCCTCTCCCGCCCGAGGTTGCCGACCAGCAGGGCGACGATGGAGACGAGGTAGAGCTGCCCGACCACACCCTCGATGATCGTCACCGCGCGAGCGGGACCCGTGATGGGGACCACATCGCCGAACCCCACCGTGGTCAGCGTCACGAAGCTGAGGTACATCGCGTCCTGGTCCGTCAACGGCGTCGAGTAGGCATCCGGGAGCGCGCCGGCGACGAGCACGTGCACGTACCCGAAGGCGAGGCCGAGCAGCAGGTACACGCACAGGCCCGCGGCGACGGTCCCGAGGGTGATGTGGGTGCTGCGGGCGATGTCCCGGGCGATCCGGTACGGGATGGCCAGCGACAGGCCGAGTCCGACCATCCGGGACAGGCGCAGCGACAGCTCCGGGCTCGCCGGGGTCGCCGGGGAGCTGACCAGCACGAGGACCAGCACGATGACCGCCAGCGCGATCCCGACCGAGCGGCGCAGACGCCGGGGCGCCCCGGTCACGTGCAGCGCGACCACGACGGTCACGGCCTGGATCGAGACGGCGACGACGATGCCGGCCGGGCGGGCGGACAGCGCGAGGGCGAGCCCGATGACCAGGACCAGCAGCGCGAGCAGGAGCGGGTAGCCGAGCCGGGGACCCCGCTCGGTGGTGGGCTCCATCCGGACACCTCCACATGTCGAGGAGGACAGCATCGCGGGTTCAAGCCCCGGCTCGGTGGAGGTGCCGCCGCGCCGGCTACGCTGCCGGGTCCGCCGAGGTAGCTCAGTCCGGCAGAGCATCCGCCTTGTAAGCGGCAGGTCAGGGGTTCGAATCCCCTCCTCGGCTCTGGGGGGCTGACCGCGTTCTCGTCACCCGGCACCCGAGCAGCTGTGGACACCGGCCCATCAACGCGAACGCCCTCATTGGGTGCAACAACAGAAGCGGCCGCCGCTACACCGCCCTGCCTGCGCGTCCGAACCGATACGAACTCGAGATGGGCAAGCGCGACTCCGATGGCGTACCGAACGCTACGAGGGCCCGTTGGCGTCCGCGAGGCGCTTGGCCATCCCCGGCCGGATGCGCTCGACGTAGGCCGCGCCGTCCTCGTCGTGAGTCTCATCGCCCCAGGCGCCGAAGCCTGCTTCGATCGCGGCCAGACGCTCCTCGCGACCTACGGTGCTGTAGGACGTGTCGACGGCCCGGCGCACCAGCTCAGCGACGCCGAGGCCAGTCTGCTCGGACTCGGCGCGCAACCGGGCGTACTGCTCGTCGGTCAAGGTGATCTGGGTGCGGTGGCTCATAGCGGACAGGCTACATCTCGACCGTCCACTCGTCACGGGACGCCACGACGCCTGTGAACACGCGAACGTCGAGATGTGAACGACCCCAACACGACGCACGAGAACCCGCGCGCACAACCCTGTGGCACCCCGCACGACAACTCGCGGTCAGCCCTCCGGCTTCTACCGAGCAACGACCGGCGTCACGCCGCGGCCGGCTCAGCCGTCCTGCAGGTAGCGGGCGTGCCAGTCGAGCACGACCTCGAACCGCTCGACACGGTGCTTGGGCGCACCCGAGCGGGACAGCTCGTGCCCCTCGTCGGGGAAGCGGACCATCTCACTGGGTACCCGCGCGCGACGCAGCGCCGCGAACAGCTGCTCCCCCTGCTCGATCGGGCAGCGCCAGTCGGCCTCGCTGTGCAGCACGAGCGTCGGGGTGGTGATGCGGTGCGCGGTCCCCACCGGGCTCGCTGCGGCGTGCACCTCGGTGCCCTCGAGCAGCGAGGTGCCGAGGAACATGCGGTCGAAGTAGGCCCCGATGTCGCTCGTCCCGGCGAAGGACTCCCACTGCAGCAGCCCCCGCTCGACGATCGCGCTCGCGTACCGGTCCGTCCGCGCCAGCAACCGCGCCGTGGCGTAGCCACCGTAGGAGCCGCCCATGACCCCGACCCGGGTGGGATCGGCCTGCGGGTACCGGTCGCACACCGCGTCGATGACCGCCTCGAGGTCGAGGGTGTCGACGCTGTCCGGCGCACCCCAGGCCCCCACGACCGCCCGAGCCCAGTCACGACCGCGACCCGAGGAGCCTCGCGGGTTGGTCCCGACGGCGAGGTAGCCGGCGCCGGCCTCCACCTGGAACTCGTCGAAGAACGCGTCGCCGTACTGGGCGGTCGGCCCACCGTGGATGTTGAGCAGCACCGGGACGGTGCCCGGCTCGGCGGCGTCGAAGCCGGGGGGCAGCACGGCCCACACGTCCAGCTCCGTCCCGTCCCGCTCGAAGGTGAACCGTTGGGTCGGGCGGACGTCGACCTTGGCCCGGAACCCCTGCGCCAGGTCGGTCAGGCAGCGCTCCCGACCGTCCTCGAGCCGGTACAGCTCCCCGGGCGTGGCCGGGTCGGTCGCGGTGAACACGACCACCTCGCCGTCGGGCGATGCGCTGAAGCCCGTCACGGCGCGCGGGCCCCCCACCACCTCGGTGCACGCCGGGGCCAGCCCGCCATCCCCGTCCGGCGCCTGAGGGCCTCCACCTGCGGTGCCCGCCCCGCCCCCCGATCCGGTCGCATCCCCATCCAGGTCGAGGCCGGACAGCTCCAGGCGCACGACCCCCTGACGACCCCGGCCCTCCAGCATCGTCAGCAGTCCTCCCTCGACGAAGCGTGGCCCGACCGTGCTGGACGGGGGCGAGCCCGGGGTCACGTCGGCGTCGAGGTGCTCGGTCAGCGGCACGAGCGCCGTGCCGCCGGCCTCGCTCGGCCGCAGCAGGTAGTGCCCGGGGGTGCCGGGCCAGTCGTAGGGGTCCGGCAACCCGGTCACGATCGTGCGGCCCTCAGCGTCGTGGTGGACCGCGCTCCACATGCCGGGCGGGGTCAGGGGGGCTGGCTCGACCTCGAGCGGGCCGTCGAGCTCAGCCAGTTCCTCGGTGGGGGGCACGCGGACCTGCAGGACCTGCGCGTGCGGTTCGGTGTCCGGCCAGTCGACCGGCTCGGCGACGTAGCTGATGGCGAGCCCGTCCGGGGTCCACACCGGCGAGCTCACGTCGGTGCTGCCCGTCTCGAGCCGGACCGGGTCGAGGCTGCCGGTGACGTCGACGACGTGCAGGTGCGTGGAGCGGTCGTGCAGCCAGCCGCGCGTGTCCGAGCGGTAGGGCAGGCGGGTGATGCGCTTCGGCCGGCGGGCGCGCTCCTCGTCATCGAGGTCCGCGACGTCGGCGTGCCAGATGGCCGCGACGAGCACCAGCCGCGTCGAGTCCGGCGCCCAGGCCAGATCGCTGACACCGAGCGGCAGGTCCGTCCGGCGCCGGGCCTCGCCCCCGTCCGCCGGCATCACGTACAGCTGCGGCTTGTCGCTGGCCTCGCGGCCCTTGCGCAGGAAGGCGAGCCACCGCCCGTCCGGGGACCAGCGCGGTGAGCTGTCCGCCGGTCCGTGGGTGAAACGGCGCGTCCCCGTGCCGTCGTGGACGTGGATCGTACGGTGGTAGCGGTCCTCCTCGAGGTCCACCTCGGAGAGGACGTAGGCGGTGCGGACCCGGTCGGGGTGCAGCTGCGGGTCGCCGGGCACGGCGAGGTGGTCGAGATCGCTAGGACGCACGGAAGCTCCGGTGGGCCGAGGAGGGTGATCGATCGTTGCCTCAGGTCCCGGTGGCGCGGACCGCAGAGGTGCGACCATGGCCGCGGGCCGGTGGGCGCCGCGACCCTACCCGCGCGCCAGGGAGGCGAGCGCCGCGGTGACGATGTGGCCGGTGTCGAGCTCGTGGGCCTCGTAGAGCTCGTCGATCGAGCCGGACTGCCCGAAGTCGTCCACCCCGAGGGGGACGACCGGCGCGCCGGTGACCGAGCCGAGCCAGGCCAGCGCGTGCGACGCCGCGTCGTGCACCGTGACGAGCGGCGTCCGCGGTCCCCCCGCGGAGAGCAGGCGCTCGGCGTGGCTCGTGGCCGGGACGCGGGCGGTCCGGACCCCGGCACGCAGCGCTGCCCGCCAGCCGCGGTACAGCCGCGTCAGCGAGGTCACGTCCACCACCTCGGCGGCCACCCCCTCACGAGCCAGCTCCTCCTGGGCAGCCACCACCTCCGGCATCACGGCACCGGAGGCCACCAGGCGGACGTCCGCAGGGCCGTCAGCCGGGACCAGCACGTAGGCCCCGGCGAGCACCTGTCGTCGCAGCTCCTCGTCACCGACCCGTGCGCGGGCCGCCTCGAAGGGCGCCTGCGGGACCGGCCGCGTCGACAGCCGTAGGTACAGCGAGCGGTCGGCCCCGTCCTCGTCGGCGATGGCCGCCAACCCGTCGCACAGCAGCCAGTCCAGGGCCGTGGCGTAGGCCGGCTCCGCGAGCTCCAGCCCCGGCAGCTCCACCCCGATCGACGCGGTGATCGTGGACTGGTGGGCACCGCCCTCGGGGGCCAGCGTGACGCCGGCGGGGGTGCCGACGACCACGAACCGCGCACCGGAGTAGACCCCGTGGATCAGCGCGTCGAGCCCCCGGCAGATGAAGGGGTCGTACAGGGTCCCGATCGGCAGCAGGCGCTGTCCGGAGTGCTCCGCGGCCAGCCCGAAGGCCTCCAGGGCGGAGAACAGGTTCATCTCGCTGATCCCGAGCTCGACGTGCTGCCCGGTCGCGGACCGCTCCCAGCGCAGCAGGGCCGGGCCGGGGTCGGTGACGGTGTCCCCCGCCGGCACGCCCGAGGGGCCAGCCGGGTCGTGCAGCGGGTCGAACACCCCGGCGGCGTTGATCCACCCGCCGAGCCCGGTGGAGACGGCGACGTCGGGGGTGAGGGTGACCAGGGCCGGCCGGACCCGCTCGTCGCGACCGAGGCCGACCACGAGCCGCCCGAAGGTCTCCTGCGTGGAGACCCGGGGCCGCGCGGGCAGCCCGACCCCGATCGGGACCTCGATCGGCTCGCTCGCCGGCCACGGCCCACGCTGCAGCCGCTGGGCGGTCGCAGCGCACAGCCGCCCCTCGGGCCTGTCAGGGTCGAAACGGTCCCACTCGGTCGCCTCGCTCAGGCCGCTGCGCTGCCGCAGCTCGGCGATCGCATCGGCCGGGAGCAGCGCGCTGTGGTTGCGCGGATCACCGGCGAGCCGGGTGCCCCACCCCTTGATCGTGTAGGCGAAGACCACGCTCGGCTGATCGGTGACCGCGTCGGCCTCCCGGTAGCGGGCCAGCAGCTCGGCGAGGTCGTGGCCGCCGAGGTCGAGCA
>JBKHDS010000083.1:0-7991 GCA_046541215.1 Nitriliruptoraceae bacterium | reverse complement strand
GCCACGCGTCCACCCCCCCGCGGTAGACCTCGAGCGAGCGGTCCGCCAGCTCCTCGAGCTGCTGCCGCAGCGGCGCGGAGAGCAGCCGGACGTCGAGCCGTTCCACGCCCTCGGCGACGTGGCGGAGGAGCCGACCGGAACGCTCCGCATCGTGCACGAGCCGCAGGAGCGCGACCAGGCGGCGCAGGTCCCCGGAGACCGGCGCTTCGCGGGCCAGGAGCACGAAGCCCTGCTCCTCGACCCGCCGGCAGCGCTCGCGCACGTCCGCGCTGAGCGCGCTGGCCTCGGGGAGCACGGCACGGTCGGCGGCCAGCACCGCCCGGGTGATCCGGGGCATGGCGTCGGCGACGAGCAGCGCGGCGCCGGTGAGCTCGTCGTCGACCTCGTCGAGCAACGTTGCGAACTCGCTCCGCAGCTCCGACCCCAGGTGCGGCAGCACCGGGGGTAGGTCGGATCCTGCTCCGTCCATCTAGCGGCTCCTCGACGATCCCCGCACGCTACGACCCTTCGTAACCTGGACGTTGGCCGTGCGATGAACCGTAGGTGAACGGGGAACGTCGCGTTCATGACCCGGTCCTCGGCGCACCCGCTCCTCTACGCTGTCGCCACCCGCCGCGAGAGGAGGCCGACCGTGACCGGGCCGGACCTGCCCTGGCCGGACCGGGGAGGCCACGAGTGGCCGAAGAGCCGCCACGCGGTGAGCATTGACGGTGCCCGCATCGCCTACGCGGTCCGGGGGCCGAGGGACGCGCCCGCGGTGCTGCTGTGCGCCGGGTTCCTCTGCCCCGACAACTTCTGGCGCGACCTCGGCCCCGAGCTCGCGCGTGACCACCGGGTCGTGCTGGCCAACTACCGCGGCGTGGGGGCCTCCAGCGAGGCCGGCGGGGCCGCGCGGCCGACGGACGCCTCCGGCTACCGGCTCGAGCTGCTGGCCGCGGACATGGCCGCGGTCGCCGATGCGGCCGGGATCCGGGACGCGACCGTGCTCGGGCACTCCATGGGGGTCCAGGTCGCGCTGGCGCTGTGGCGCGCCCGGCCGGAGGTGGTGGCGCGGCTCGCGCTCGTGGCCGGCCCGTACGCCTCACCGCTGCTGACCTTCTACGGCTCCGCGCTGGCCGCAGCGGTGTTCCCGCTCCTCTCCATGGGGGTACCCGCCCTGCCCCGTGCGGTGAGCGGCGTGGCGATGCGGGCGCTGGAGCTCCCGATCACGCTGCCGGTCGCTCGTGCCGTCCGGGCGCTCGGCCCGCACACCCCCGACGAGGGCATGCGCGGGTACCGCTGGCACCTCAGCAACGTCGATCCTCGCACGGCGATCTGGACCGCGCGCGGGATGCACGCCTTCGACCCGACCCCCTGGCTCGGGGAGGTGGACGTCCCGACCGCGGTGGTGGTCGGCTCCGAGGACGCCTGGACCCCGGTGGAGGTCGGTACGCGCCTCGTGCAGCTGCTCGGCGACGCCGAGCTGACGGTGCTACCCGAGGGCAGCCACGGCCTACCGCTGGAGTTCCCGGACCGGATCGCGGGGATCGTCCGAGCGCTCGAGGCCAGGTCCGCGGCCAGCTACCTCGACATCGTCCAGCCCGAGCCGCCCGGCGAGGCAGCCCCGCTGCGGGCCGTTCAGTAGAGGACGGACGCGTACTCGTTCAGCCGGTCGAGCCGGTGCCGGGCCCGGACCGTGCGCACGGTGCCGGACTTGGCCCGCATCACCAGCGACTCGGTGGTCGCGCCCCGCCGGTCGAAGCTGACCCCCTGGAGCAGCTGGCCCGGGGTGATACCGGTCGCGGCGATGAAGGCGTCGTCGCCGGTGACGAGGTCGTCCTGGGTGAGGATCTGGTCGAGGTCGTACCCCGCCGCCAGTGCCGCAGCGCGCTCGCTGTCGGAGCGGGGCCACAGCCGGCCGAGCATGCACCCGTCCAGCGCCTTGACCGCGCAGGCGGTGATGACGCCCTCCGGGGTGCCCCCGACGCCGTACAGCACGTCGATCTGGGGCCGTTCGACCCAGGCAGCCACGAGCCCCGCGGCGACATCGCCGTCGGTGATCAACTGCAGGCGACAGCCGGCGTCGCGGACCCGGCGCTTGGCCTCGTCATGCCGCTCGCGGTCGAGCATGACCACGGTGAGGTCCCCGAGCGGCCGCCCGGTGGCCTTGGCGATGGCCGCGAGGTTCTCGTCGATGGGGCGCTCGAGGTCGATCGCGTCGGCGGCGTCCGGGCCGACGACGAGCTTCTCCATGTACACGCACGGCCCGGGATCGAACATGCTGCCGGCCGGGGCGGCGGCGATCACCGCCAGGGACCCGGGCCGGCCCTCCGCGAGCAACCGGGTGCCCTCGACCGGGTCGACCGCGATGTCGACCTTCGGGGGTGAGCCGGTCCCGACCCGTTCCCCGTTGTAGAGCATCGGGGCCTCGTCCTTCTCACCCTCCCCGATGACGACGGTGCCTTCGATGTCGACGGTGTCGAGGACGATCCGCATGGCATCGACCGCGGCCTGGTCCCCCGACTCCTTGTCCCCCCGGCCCTGCCACCGGGCAGCGGCCATCGCGGCTGCCTCGGTGACCCGCACGAGCTCCATGGCGAGGTTGCGGTCGGGCTTCTCCGGGCTCATGGGCTCCCCTGGCTCGACGCGAGGTGGTGGCGCGGGATCACGGCACGAGGTGGCGGTGCGGGGCACCAGCGCCCGGTGGCGTGCGACGCTCCTGCGGCCCGCGCGCCGCGAGCCTAGACAACCGCCGCGTGCCAGCCGAAGGGGGCGGGCTCACCGCGCAGCGGCGACCTCGCTCGCGAGCTCGGTGAGCACCGCCTTCGCGTCGCCGTAGAGCATCGCCGTGTGGTCCCGCTCGAACAGCGCGTTCTTGATGCCCGCGTAGCCGGGCGAGAGGCTGCGCTTGATCACGAACACCTGCCGGGCGTGCTCCACCTCGAGGATCGGCATCCCGGCGATGGGGCTGCCGGGCGTGTCGTTGGCAGCAGGGTTCACCACGTCGTTCGCGCCGACCACGATGGCGACGTCGGTGGAGGAGAACTCCGGGTTGATCTGGTCCATCTCCACGAGCAGCTCGTAGGGCACCTCGGCCTCGGCCAGCACGACGTTCATGTGCCCCGGCATCCGGCCGGCCACCGGGTGGATCGCGAACCGAACCTCGGTCCCGCGATCGATGAGCGCCTTGGCGAGGTCGTGGGCGGCGTTCTGGGCACGGGCGGCCGCGAGCCCGTAGCCGGGCACGATGATGACCGAGGCGGCGGCCTCGAGCACCATCGCCGCGGACTCCGGGTCGGTGGCGGTGACGTGGCCGTACTCGCCGTGCTCGACGTCCCCCGAGCCCCCGAAGCTTCCCGCGATGACGTTCGCCAGGGAGCGGTTCATCGCCACGCACATGATCTGGGTCAGGATCAGCCCGGCCGCGCCGACGATCGTGCCGGCGATGATGAGCAGCTGGTTCGCCAGCGCGAACCCGGCCGCGGCGGCCGCGAGCCCGGACAACGAGTTCAGCAGGCTGATGACGACCGGCATGTCCGCGCCGCCGATGGGCAGCACGAGGATGACCCCGACCGCGAGGCTGAGCACGACCACCACGAGCACGAGGCTCGCGGCCAGCGTGGTGTCGCCCACCAGGAAGGTCGCCACGAGCCCCAGCCCGAGCCCGCCGAGCAGCGCGAGACCCATCACGGCGGTACGTAGCGGGACGCGCGGGTCCTTGGAGAGCGTGCCGCGCAGCTTCAGCTCCGCCAGGATCGAACCGGACAGGGTCGTGGCACCGATCAGCACCGACAGCACGAGCGTGACCGCGGTGGTGGCGCCCATCGTCTCGGCCGCGGTGGCCTCGCCCGGGAGCTCCACCACCTGGAGCCAGAACAGCGACAGGGCGACCAGTGCCGAGGAGGCACCGCCGAAGCCGTTGAAGCGGGCCACGATCTCCGGCATCTGGGTGGCCTGGGCGCGCAGCACGGTGGCGACGCCGATGCCCGAACCGATGACCAGCCCACCGAGGATCCAGCGGTAGTCCACGAGCCCCATCTCGAGCAGGGTGATGACCACCGCCAGCAGCATCCCGGCGGCCATGAGGGCGTTGCCGCTGCGAGCGGTGCGCACCCGGGACAAGCGCTTGAGCCCGACCACGAACAGCGCGATCGAGCCGAGGGCGAGCAGGGCGGTCACGTCCGTGAGGCTCACCGGCGGCCCCCGAAGCTCGCGAGCATCCGGTCGGTGACCAGGAACCCGCCGACCACGTTGATGGTGGCGAGGATGAGCGCGAGCACCCCGAGCACGATGCCCACGGACGGCGCGGCGACCGTGACCAGCGTCAGCGCGCCGATGATGGTGATGCCCGACATCGCGTTGGCCCCGGACATCAGCGGGGTGTGCAGGGTCGGGGGGACCTTGTTGATCAGCTCGAAGCCGAGGAAGGCCGCGAGCACGAACACGTACAGGCTGACGAGCAGCGGTCCCATCATGAGGCGTCTCCTGCGAGCAGCTCGGCGGTCCGCGGGTGGGTGACCTGGCCGTCGTGGGTCAGCAACGCCCCGGCGACGACCTCGTCCTCGAGGTCGAGGTGGAGCGCGCCGTCGCGGACCAGCAGCTGTGCGAACGATGCGATGTTGTTGGCGTACAGGCGGCTGGCCTCGCCCGGCATGGAGCCGGCGAGGTCATGGCCGGGGATGATCCGGACCCCGTGGTGCTCGACGACGCGGTCCACCTCGGTCAGTTCGCAGTTGCCCCCGTCGGCGGCGGCGAGGTCGATGACCACGGCACCGGCCGGCATCGCCTCGACCATCCCGGCGGTCAGCAGCATCGGTGCGGGCCGGCCGGGGATCTGCGCGGTGGTGATGGCCGCGTGCGCGCCGGCCAGATGCTCGGTGAGGATGCGCCGCTGGCGGGTGAGGAAGTCCTCCCCCACCTCCTTGGCGTAGCCCCCCTCACCGGTGAGGTCCTCGTCGCTGGGGATGTCGATGAAGGTCCCGCCCAGCGAGGCGACCTCCTGCTTGGCGGCCGCACGGATGTCGGAGACCTTCACGACCGCTCCGAGCCGACGACCCGTCGCCACCGCCTGCAGCCCCGCGACGCCGGCGCCGAGCACCACCAGGGTGGCGGGCTTGATGGTGCCGGCTGCGGTCATGAACAGCGGGAGGTACTTGTCCAGCTCGTAGGCCGCGGTGATGACCGCCCGGTAGCCAGCAACGTTCGCCTGGCTGGACAGCGCGTCGATCGGCTGCGCGCGGCTGATCCTCGGGACCAGCTCCATCGCCAGCGTCGACACCGGCCGCGCTGCCAGCGCGCGGACGACGTCGAGGTTGCGGTGCGGTGCCACGAAGGTCAGCAGCACCGTCCCGGGCGCGAGCGCCGCCACCTCCTCAGCTGTCGGTGGGGCAACGCGGGCGACCACCTCGGCGCGGGAGACCGCGTCCGCGCCGGCGAGCGTTGCGCCCGCGGCGACGAACGCCTCGTCGGTGAGGTTGGCGGCCGCACCGGCGCCCTCCTCGACGACGACATCGAGGCCGAGCTTGGCCAGCTTGCTCACCGAGGCCGGGGAGGCAGCCACGCGGCGTTCGCCCGCAGCCCGCTCCCGGGGGATGAAGATCGTGGGCACCACCTGCTCCGTTGCCGTCGATGCGTCGGAGGGCACCGCGCCGACGAGGCGGCCGCGGGGCCCGTGGGCGACGCTACCGCGGCGGTACGACCGGGCAGGCATCGGCACGCCACCAGGGCCCGCGGCCACGCGGCTACCGTGCCGCCATGACCTCTGAGGGCCCCGAGCAGCTCGTCCGGCTGGTCCGGCGTGCCGACGCCGACCTGGCCGAGGCCGCGCTGCTGATCGCGCGTGGCTTGGATCCCGACCTGGACGTCGAGCTGGCGCTGCTCAGGATCGATGCCCTGGCCGATCAGTTGCGCCCGCGCGATCCGGCCGCGCTGCCACTGCCGGCGGCCGCGGCCGAGCTCGCCGCCTACCTCGGTGGCGAGCTCGGCTTCCGCGGCGCCACCGACCGCTACCACGACCCGGACAGCTCGCTGCTGCACCGCGTGCTGGACCGCCGCGAGGGGCTGCCCATCACGCTGTCGGCCCTCTACGTCGCCATCGCGCGGCGCGTGCGCCTGCCGGCCTTCGCGATCGCGTTGCCGGGCCACGTCGTGGTCGGTCTGGCCGACGCGGACCTGCCGGTGGTCCTCGACCCCTTCCACGGGGGCCGGCGGCTCGAGGAGCCGGGCCTGGTGGAGCGGGTCCGCGAGACCACAGGTGGCCGGCTGGCCTACCGGCGCGCGATGCTGCGCCCGACCCCGGCCGTCCACCTGACCCGGCGGATGCTGCACAACCTGACCCGGGACCTCGGTGCGGCCGGCCGGATCGACGAGGCGGTGTGGACGGTGCGGACGAAGCTGGCGCTCCCCAACCGGTTGCCGGAGGACCACCGTGACCTCGGAGAGCTCGAGGTGCGGCGCGGGCGCTTCGACCGGGGGGCGCAGGCCTTCGAGCGCTTCCTGGAGCTCACCCACGGCGACACCCCGGAGCGCGAGGCGGCCCGCCGGGCGGCGGTCGATGCGCGTGCCCGGATGAACTGAGCGGCGCCCGGTCAGCCCGTCAGCACGAGCGGCATCCACCACACCGCGACCGCAGCGATCAGGACGACGCCGAGGACGTTGAGGACCAGACCGGTCCGGATCATCTGACCGATGGTGACGTAGCCGGAGCCGAACACGATGGCGTTCGGCGGGGTCGCCACCGGTAGGGCGAAGGCGCACGTGGCGGCCAGCGCCGTCGGCACCGCCAGCACCATCGGATCGAGGCCGAGCACGACGGCGCTGCCGGCCACCACCGGCACGAGCGCGGCGGTGGTCGCGGTGTTGGACGTCAACTCGGTCAGGGCGATCACCGTCGCGACGATCACCAACAGCAGCACCGGCAGCGGCACCTCGGACAAGCGCGCGAGGCGCGATCCGATGAACACGTCCACCTCGTTGGCGGTCACAGCGGCGGCGAGCGCGAGACCACCGCCGAACAGCAGCAGCACATCCCAGGGCAGCTGGCGGGCCGTGGCCCAGTCCATCGTGAACACCCCGGCGCGGACGTCGACGGGGAGGACGAACAGCAGCACCCCGCCCGCGACGGCGATGATCGGATCGTCGATCGCTTCCAGGGTGGTCCCCGCCAGCGCGCTCTGGAGGGGGCCGCGCAGGGTCCAGGCACCGGCCATCAGGACGAACACGACGAGCACGTTGCGTTCCCCACGACCGAGCGGGCCGAGCGCCGCGAGCTCCGAGTCGATGAGGTCACGGCCGCCCGGGATCTCGTCGACCTCCGGGGGGAAGAGGAGCCGTGTCAGCACCAGCCACGCCAGAGCGAGGAACACCACCGAGAGAGGCAGCGCCAGCAGCATCCACTGGGCGAAACCGAGGTCGATGCCGTAGGTCTGCTCGAGGAACCCGGCGAGGAAGGTGTTCGGCGGTGTGCCGATGAGGGTGGCGAGCGACCCGATGCTCGCGGCGTAGGCGATGCCGAGCATCAGGCCGGTGCCGAGGTTGGGGGCCGGGCCGGTCGCGATGTCGGCGGCCGAGTCCGGAGCCGCAGCCCGGGCATCGGCGCCCACCGGGCTTGTCCCGTCGGCGTCCGGATCGGGCTTCGACGGCTCCGTGCTGGGATCGGCATCCAGTTTGGCCGCGACCAACCCGAGCACCGAGACCCCGATGGGCAGCATCATCACGACCGTCGCGGTGTTGCTGACCCACATGGACAGCCCGGCTGCTGCGACCATGAAGCCGCCGATCAGCCGACGGGGCCGGGTTCCCACCAGCCGCACCGTGACGAGCGCGAGCCGGCGATGGAGCCCCCACCGCTGCATCGCCAGCCCGAGCAGGAAGCCCCCGAGGAACAGGAAGATCAGGGGGTTGCCGTAGGCCTGCGTGGTCGCTGACAACTCCAGCGCGCCGGTCAGGGGCAGCGCCACGATGGGGACCAGGGAGGTCACCGGCAACGGCAGGGCCTCGGTGATCCACCACAG
>JBKHDS010000082.1:0-8008 GCA_046541215.1 Nitriliruptoraceae bacterium | reverse complement strand
GATCACGCACGACCCCTACCGTCCTGAGCAGGTCGTCCCTGGAGTCCCTGATGCCCCCTCCCTCCGGCACCCGTGCGACCTCGCTACCTGCGACCGGCAGCCTGGTCGATCTCGCCGGGGCGAGGTGGTACCGGATCGAGCGCCTCGAGGAGCTCGATCCGTTCCTGACCACCGTGGTCTCCGACAGCGACCTGTGGCTGTTCCTGTCGAGCGCCGGCACCCTGACCGCGGGCCGCGGTGACGCCGACCACGCGTTCCTGCCCTACGAGACCGACGACCGGCTGCACCGGGCCGCCGGGGTCACCGGTCCGGTCACGCTGCTCGCCCGCGGCCGCGGCGCCTCCCGCGAGCTGTGGCAGCCCTTCGGGCGCGAGCTCACGGCCGGCTGCACCCGCGCGATCGCCAAGCACGAGCTCGGCACCGCGGTCCTGCTGGAGGAGACGAACGCCCGCTGGGGCCTGCGCTACCGCGTGACCTGGGAGCCGTCCCGGGCCTTCGGGTGGGTGCGCACCCTCCACCTCGACGACCTCTCCGGCGAAGGGGCCAGCATCGAGGTGGTGGACGGCCTGCTGGACGTGCTCCCCGCCGGCGTCAGCGTGGCGCTGCAGTCCACGCGATCGAACCTCGTCACCGCCTACCGGAGGTCGGAGACGGGCATCGGTGGGTTCGCCGCGGTGTACGCGCTCGAGTCGGGGATCACCGACCGCGCCGAGCCCTCCGAGGCGCTGGCGGCGACGCTGGTGTGGTCCACCGGCTTCGAGGGCGAGGTCCACCTCGACGAACGGGTGCTGGCCGCGGCCAGGCACGGGCGCGAGCACCCCGCACCCGAGGTGCTGACGGGCCGGCGGGGCGCCTACCTGCTGCGCGGGACCGTCACCGTCCCTGCGCGTGGCAGCACGGGCTGGGTGCTCGTCGCCGACACCCCCCTCGGCCACGCGGCCCTCCACGATCGGATCGGGGTGGCCGGCCGGCCCGACGTCCGCGCCCAGCTCGATGCCGACCTCGCCCGCGGTCGGGAGCGGATCGCGGTGCTGCTGGTCGCGGCCGACGCTCACCAGCGCACCGCTGACCCGATCGCCGATGTCCACCACCGCTCCAACGTCCTGTTCAACAGCATGCGCGGTGGGGTCCTGGCTGACGGCTACGAGGTGGACACCGGCGACCTGATCAGGTTCCTTGCCGGACGTAACCGTCGTGTCCACGACCGCCACGCCGCCCGGATCCGCGAGCTCGGGCCGGTCGCACCGCTCGCCGCGACCCGTGAGGCCGCCGACTCGACGGGCGACCCCGACCTCGTCCGGTTGGTGCTCGAGTACCTGCCGCTGTCCTTCTCGCGTCGGCACGGCGACCCGAGCCGGCCCTGGAACCGGTTCTCGATCCGGGTCACGGACACGGACGGCTCCGAGGTGCGCTACCACGAGGGCAACTGGCGGGACATCTTCCAGAACTGGGAGGCGCTGCTGCGGTCCTTCCCGCGCTACCTGCCACACGCCGTGGCCACCTTCGTGAACGCGAGCACCCTCGACGGCCACAACCCCTACCGCATCTCCCGTGACGGCATCGACTGGGAGGTCCCCGACCCCGAGGACCCCTGGAGCAACATCGGGTACTGGGGCGACCACCAGATCGTCTACCTGCTGCGACTGCTGGAGGCCTGGCGGGCGGTCGCGCCGGGGGAGCTCGAGGGCTGGCTCGACCGCTCGCTGTTCACCTACGCCGACGTGCCCTACCGGCTCGCGGGCCACGAGGCGATGGTCACCGACCCGCGCGACACCATCACCTACGACGCCGCGCACGCCGCGGTGATCGAGCCGCGCGTCGAGGCGATCGGCGCCGACGGGCGGCTGGTCGTCGCCGACGGTGACCTCCTCCGGGTCACCTTCGCGGAGAAGCTGCTCGTGCCGGCGCTTGCGAAGCTGTCGTCCTACGTCGCCGGTGGCGGCATCTGGATGAACACCCAGCGCCCGGAGTGGAACGACGCGAACAACGCCCTGGCCGGCTGGGGCCTGTCGATGGTGACGCTGGCGCAGCTCGAGCGCTACCTCGCCTTCCTGACGGGGAGGCTGGTCGAGGAGCGGACCGCCTCGGTGGACCTGACACGCTCGGTGGCGGTCTGGCTCGCGGAGCTCGCCGAGGCCCTGGCGACCCACGACCCGGACGCCGCGGCGCGTGAGCCGACCCTGCGACGGTCGTTGCTCGACGCGCTCAGCACCGCCGGCGCCCGCCACCGCGAACGCGTCGCCGCCGGCGTCGACCCCACCCGTGTCGAGGTCGGAGCCCCGGCGCTGGCCCGCCTGCTCGGCGATGCGCTCGCGCACGTGCGGGCGTCCCTGCGCTCCGGTCGCCGCACGGACGGCCTCTTCCACGCCTACAACCTGCTGGTCCTGCCCGACGCCTCCCGCGCCGAGGTCCGCCACCTCCCGCTCATGCTCGAGGGGCAGGTCGCCGTGCTGGGGTCCACGGCCCTGAGCGCCGAGGAGGTCGCGGAGCTGGTCGAGCGGCTCTACACCTCGCCGCTGTACCGGCCCGACCAGGACTCGTTCCTGCTCTACCCGGTCCCGCAGCTGGAGCGGTTCCTGGACCGCAACCGGGTGCCGGACCACCTCGTCGCCGCCCACCCGGTCCTCGAACGCCTGGCAGGCGCCGGTCCCGCCGGGATCCTCGAGCGCGACCAGGACGGGAGGCTGCACTTCCGGGCCGACCTCGTCAACGCGATCGCGTTGCGCGAGGCGCTGATCGCCGCCGGCGTCCCGGCATCCGAGCGCGAGACCGTCGAGGAGGTCTACGAGGCGCTGTTCCGCCATCACGCGTTCACGGGTCGCTCGGGCGGGATGCACGGCTACGAGGGCATCGGCTCGATCTACTGGCACATGGTCGCCAAGCTCCTCCTCGCCGTGCAGGAGCGGGTGGTGGAGGTGGAGCAGGCTGGGGGGCAGGAGGCGCTCCTGGAGCGCCTGACCCGGCTCTACCGGCGCATCCGCGGCGGGCTCGGGTTCCGCAAGGACCCCGCGTCCTACGGGGCGTTCCCCACCGACTGCTACTCCCACACGCCGGCGCACGCCGGCGCGCAGCAGCCGGGCATGACCGGCCAGGTGAAGGAGGAGATCCTCACCCGCACCGGTGAGCTCGGCGTCCGGTTCGCGCACGGCCACCTCGCCTGGGGCCGGCCGATGCTCCCGGCCGAGGAGCTGTGGCGGGACCTCGACGGGACGCGTGGGTTCGAGCTGACCGTGTGCGCCACGCCGGTCCGGGTCGAGCCAGCCGACCGTGACGAGGTCCGCGTGGAGCGCCCGGGCGGCGACGTCGAGGTCGTCGCTGGCCGCTCGCTGGACCACGCCACCTCCGCCTCGGTGTTCGACCGGACCGGGGCGGTGCGACGCCTCGTGGTCCGGCTGGCCGAGCCGGGGTAGGGCGGCGTCCGGCGCTGAGGCGGTGGCTCAGAGCAGGTCGTCGGAGCGGAACTCCTCGGCCTGTGCCGGGTTGAAGGTCATGTCGAGCCCGACCCAGATCGTCTTCGACCACCCGTACAGCGCGAAGGGGACGACGATGTTCAGGCCGATGCCGACCATCGTCAGCGTCGTCCACGGCACGTCGGGCCAGGTGATGAGGATCCCTCCCACGGTCCACACCCCGAAGATGATCAGGACCAGCGCCATGATCACGATCATCGCGCCGAGCCAGTACCCCTCCTCGCGGACGAAGGAGAACCCGCAGGTCGGGCAGGCCTCCTTCAGGTCGTTGACGCCGGCGAAGATGCCCCGGCCACCGCAGTAGGGGCAGGCGCCCGCGAAGCCGCGGAGCAGGGGTGAGATCCGCGACGGCGGTGGGGTGGGGGTGGTCGCCATGGTCGTTCCCTCGTCCGGTCGCGGGGGTGCGGTTGGGGGGCGACCGGGCCGCCGCGGCACGGTAGCGCTCCGCGGGGCGCGCTGGCGGTACCGGCGTGGTCAGCTCGGACCTCGACGCCGGTCACGAGCCCCAGCACCTCGTGGCTCGGGTGGCGGCGCCAGCCGGCGAGCCCTAGCGCGTCGTGGCTCAGACCTCGGCGCCGGTCACGAGCCCCAGCACGTCGTCGGCGAACCGGTCCACCGCGGCCCAGTCGGTCAGGACGTGGTCGCGGCTGACGTCGGTGGCGAACCCGCCCTTGGCCGCGATCCGCTTCATGAGCGCCCGCTTCAACCGGCCGTAGCGGGTGTAGGGCAGCGCCCCCGCGAAGCTCGCCGTGAGCGCCGGCTGCAGCCCCGTCGCGGCCGTGAGGTCGTCGAGGTAGCCGGCGGCCACCGCGGCGTGCTCGGGATCGTCGTCGGCCGAGGTGAGGCACACCTGGAAGAGCGCCGTCGGTACCGCGGCCAGAGCGGCAGCGTGCGTGGTCAGGTACTCCGTGAGGTGGTGGGTGTGCTGCCCGGCGTGGATCGGGTCGCCGAGCACGACCGCGTCCACACCCACCGGCGCCGGGGCCTGGCCCGTCGTGGTCACCGTCACCTGCGCGCCACCGGCACGCAGGCGGTCCGCGATCCGTTCGGCGACGGCGGCGGTGTGGCCGTCCACGCTCTCGTAGACGAGGAGCAGGTCGGGGGCGGAGGCGGTCATGGTGGGCTCCGAGGGGACGGGCACGTCCCGACGAGCATCCACCCGTGGCGAGGTCGCGCCCACGTCCGAAGGTCCTCAGCCACGGGGCCGCCGCACCGTGTGAGGGGCCGGGCGCGGGTGTGTGCGCCCGGCCGTGCGCGGGTCCGTTGGGCGTCCGCGTGCGGGGCCGTCCGCCACCTCGGCGCTCGCGTCCTGGCGTACCGTGTGGTGCACCGGCCCTCACCGACGGCCTGCCCCCGAGTCGGAGCGCCCCGCACGTGCTGATGCTGCTGCTGTTCGGACCGCCCGTCGCGGCCTTCGTGATCGTGACCCGCCGGGAGCTGACGGGCCTGGAGGTCGTCCGACCCTTCGCGCTGGCCGGGGTGCTCGCGTTCGTGCTGTCAGGGATCCTGCTCGTGGCCACGCTTCTCGGTGGTGACCTCGCGGTCGCCTACCTCGAGATGGGCGTCGCGGCCTTCGGCGGCGCCATCATGTGCGGCACCACGGCCCTGGTGCTCTGGTTCCGGGAGCAGCGGCGGGCGCGCGAGCGCCGGGGCCAGCGTCCCTGGCCGCACGGGGAGGACGACTGACATGCCAGCCCTGCCGAGCGCGAGCGGGAGCCCCTTCGACGGGGTCGTCTACCAGATCTACCCGCGCTCCTTCCTCGACACCGACGGCGACGGGGTCGGGGACCTCGCCGGGGTGACCGCGCAACTGGACCACCTCGCCTGGCTCGGTGTCGATGCGGTGTGGTTGTCGCCGATCTACCGCTCCCCGATGAAGGACTACGGCTACGACGTCGCCGACCACTGCGACGTCGACCCGCTGTTCGGGACGCTCGCCGACGCCGAGGCGCTCATCGCCGCCGCACACGAGCGGGGCTTGCAGGTCTGGCTCGACTTCGTCCCCAACCACACCTCGGACCAGCACCCGTGGTTCCAGGCCTCGCGCGCCTCCCGGACCGCGCCCGAGCGTGACCACTACCTCTGGCGTGACGCCGCACCCGACGGCGGGCCACCGAACAACTGGATCCGGCACTTCGCCGACGGCGAGCCCGCCTGGACCTTCGACGAGGCCACCGGGCAGTACTACCTGCACCAGTTCCTGCCCGAGCAGCCCGACCTCAACTGGCGCGACCCGGTGCTCCGCGAGCGGATGCTCGACGTGCTGCGCTTCTGGATCGACCGGGGCGTGGACGGGTTCCGCTCCGATGTCATCCACATGATCGGCAAGGACCCGGCGCTGCGCGACGACGAGCCACCCTTCGCCGGCCACCCCCGCGCGGGGCACCACCACGAGCCGGAGGCGACCCGGCCGCACCTGCAGGCCATCCGGTCGGTGCTCGACGCGCACCCCGGGGTGACGATGGTCGGTGAGGTCAACCTCCCGGTCGAGCAGGTCGCGGCCTACGTCGGACCGGACACCCTCCACCTCGCCTTCCAGTTCTCCCTGCTCGGGCTGCCGTGGGAGCCCGCCGCCTGGCGCGAGGCGATCGCCCGCGTGCAGGCGGCCTTCGACCCGATCGGTGTGCCGCCGACCTGGGTGCTCTCCAACCACGACATCCCGCGGGTCGCGACCCGGGTCGCAGGGCAGGACGCGGCGCGTGCCGCGGCGGTGCTGCTGTTCACCCTGCGTGGGGTGCCCTTCCTGTACATGGGTGACGAGCTCGGCCAGGAGGACGCGGTGGTCCCCCCCGAGCGCGTCGTCGACCCCGGCGGCCGGGACGGCTGCCGCGCGCCGCTGCCGTGGACCGCCTCGGCCGACGACCGGCACGGCTGGGCGGGGGAGCCCTGGTTGCCGTGGCCACCGGCGGCGGCCGAACGGTCGGTCGAGGTGCTCCGTCGGGACGACCGGTCGATCCTGCACCTTCACCGGCGCCTCATCGCGCTGCGCCGGTCGGTGGCGGCGCTGCGCGCCGGGACCATGACGCTGCTCGAGCTGCACCCGGACCTCGTGGCTTACGACCGCGGCGCTGGCGACGAGGTGGTCCGGGTGCTGGCGAACCTCGGAGCCTCGGACGTCCGCCTCACCTCGTTCAACCCCGCCGGGTGGCGGGTCCTGCTGACCAGCGATCTGGACGTCGAGGCGGAGGGGGCGGTCTTCGCCGGCGTCGTCGCCGCCGGCCACGCCGTGGTGCTGACCTCGCGCGTCGGCTCCTGAGCGGGCCCGGGGCGGTACCGCGGACCCGTTGCGGCTCGTGGGGCTCGCGCGGTTGGTGGGGCTCGTGCTGCCCGTGCGGTCTCAGCCAGCGTCGATGAACAGGCTCTGCAGGCTGGTCCCCACCGCCCCGACCCGGTCCCCGAGCACCCCGGTCGTCAGGCCGATGCCGTGCGGTTCGGCGACCGAGCGCGCGGACAGCGACACCCACTCGTCGACCGGCAGCCGGTGGACGTCGAGGGTCAGGTCCGGGTTGATGTAGCGGAACGGCCCCATCGCGAGCGGCGCGCCGATGCCGTTGCCGAAGTCCGCGGCCGCCGCGAGACGGACCAGGGGGGTGGCCAGCAGGTCATCGCCATCGGTCAGCGGTGCCAGGAGCCGGAACCAGCCACGGCCCGGTCCAGCATCGCCGAGCGCCCCGTCGACGACGCGGACGTCGACGGCGGTCCAGAAGCCCTCGTGCTCGGGTCCGAGGGGTCCGTCGGCGCGGTCGAGGGCCTCGGGCGCGACCGTGACCGGCCCCTCGGGTGCGGGCCGGTCGGGCGGCAGGGCCAGGTCGGTGGTGCGGACGCGCAAAGCGCGGCAGCGCACCAACTCCTGGTGGTCGGCCGCGGTGGTGAGCACGACGTCCAGGACCTGGATGCGGCGGCCCTGGCGCACCACCTCGACGTCGAGGTCGAGGGGGACCCCGACCGGGACCGGCCGGACCAGGTCGTAGGTCAGGCGGACCCCCTGCATCGGCGCGAGCGCCGGGGCCGCATCGACGGCCGCCGCGAGCAGCGCCGCCGGGGCGCCGCCGTGACAGGCGCGGGGGTCCCAGGGGCCCCGGGCCAACGGCGTCGCGACGAAGGTGCCAGCGTCGAGGTGGAAGACGGGCTCGGGGGAGGGGAGGGTCACGACGGCTGCTCCGGTGGTTCGGGGGGTCTCGGCTGCGTACGCGGCGGGGTGCGCGGCAGCATGCCGGACGTCGCGCCCATCGGCGGTGTCGGCCGGCGAGCTCGGCGGCGGATCCCGGCGCACCGGCGGCTGCGTGGGTACTTCGGTGACGGGGTCGGGGGGTAGGGCACACGGTTTGCCGCCTCGCAGGGGCCGCTGTACCGTTCGCTGCCGCACTGCGGGGCGTTAGCTCAGTTGGTTAGAGCGCTTGCTCGACACGCAAGAGGTCAGAGGTTCGGATCCTCTACGCCCCACGGGAAAGCCCCCGGTCTTGGACCGGGGGCTTCGCCATGTGACCTGCCATGTGACCTGTTCGGCGTGTATCAGCCAGCTTGTTGCCAGATCTCAT
>JBKHDS010000081.1:0-8026 GCA_046541215.1 Nitriliruptoraceae bacterium | reverse complement strand
AGCCTGCGTGCCGAGCGTCGTGGCGATCCGAGCGCGCTCGCCGTCCTCGACCGCACGGTCGATCGCTTCGACATCGCTCGCCTGCACACACATCGCGCAGCGGCTACGCGCAGGCTCGGGGACGAGGTGGCAGGCGAACGCGCCACGGAACAGGCGCTCGCCGGTCTCGAGACGCTGGGTGCCTCGCGCTGGGCGGCGCAGGTGCAGGGCCGGGCCGGCGCCGGTGGGAGGGGAGGTCAGGATCCCCTCGGGGTGCTCACGCCCGCCGAGCGCCGCATCCTCGACCATGTGGCACGGGGCCTGACGAACCAGCAGGTGGCGACACGGCTCGGGGTCAGCGCGCGCACGGTCGCCAACCACCTCTACCGCTCCTACCAGAAGCTCGGCGTCGCCTCGCGGACCGAGGCGGCCCTCCTGGTGGCGGCGGAGGCACGGTTGGGAGCCTGAGGACGGTCCGCCCTCAGCGCGCATACTCCTCCTCGCCGCCGGGTGGACCGAGTTGCGCGTCCAGCCACCCCAGCACCAGGCGTAGCACCGCGTCCTGGTCGGGCTCAAGCATGAGCTGGTGGCCCATGCCGCGCAGCAGCCGTGCCTGGACGCCGAAGCGCCGGGCGGTGCGGATGACCGCGCTCGGCGGGACGACCCGGTCCTCGGCGCCCCCGAGGACCAGCAGCGGGCTGGTGAGCTCGCCCGTGCGGCGCGGGAGTACCAGTTGCTGGGTGGCCAACCACGACTCCGGCCCGAGCCGGTCGGCGAACCGGCGCGCGACGCCGTCGTCGGTCCGCGGGCCGAAGAGGGTGGCTGGGCGCGGCCGTGGTGGGCGTCCTGCAAGCGCGCGGGTGAACGCGGCCGGGTCGTGGCGGGCCAGAGCCCCCGCGACCTCGAGCCCGTGGTCGGGCGGGACGGAAGCGAGCAGTACCCCCGCCGGTGCGGCGCGGTAGCGCTCCAGCACCCGCTGGACGACGAGCCCACCCATCGAGTGGCCGACGAGCACCGGCGGGGACGGCAGTTCGGTGATGGCCTGCAGGACGTCGTGCTCGTAGTCGCGCAGCGGCACACGGGCGAAGGCCTCCGGGGTCTCGCTGCCCCCGTGTCCCCGCAGGCTGACCGCGTAGGCGCTCCACCCCGCCTCGGCCGCGGCCGGGAGCCAGTGCTCCGCGAAGCACCAGGCGCCGTGCCACGCGCCGTGGACGAACAGCAGCGGGGGGCGCCCGGTCGGCTCCGCCGGGTGGGCCTCGAGCAGCTCCCGGTGGCGCAGCGGCGGGGCAGGCGCGATCCAGTCGCGGCGGCGCAGCACCGGCTCGCGCCGAGGCACCGCCGGCCTCCCGCGGTCGGGCTGGACCGCCCCACGCTCGCGATCGGCCATCATGCGCTCGCCTGCGCGCCGTCGCGCAGCAGCGCCCCGAGCCGGGCGATCTCGCGGTCCAGCACCTGGATGTAGTCGAGATGCTCCACCTCGATGGCGTGGCGGGTCGAGTCCAGCAGCTGGACGCCACCCTGAGCCCGCTCGTCGAGGTGGTCGGCGCCGTCGGAGAGCCAGGCTGCTGCCAGGTCGGGTCGTGCCCGCTGCAGCTGCAGGAACCGGGCGAGCAGCACGGTCTGCCAGTGCACGAGGCAGAACTGACCGGAGTCCGGCTGGATCAACCCGATCACGAACAGATCGTCACGCCAGGGGTGGAAGATGTTGCGGTACAGCAGCGGCCGGCCGTCGCGCCACCGCAACGCATCCTCGTCGAGGAAGGGGAAGCGGATGAGGTAGCCGGTCGCGAACACCACCAGATCGGCCGCCACGCGCCGCCCGTCGGTGAACTCGACCACGTCACCGTCGAAGCGCGCGATGTCCGGAACGGGGGTGATGTCACCGTGGCCGACGTGGTAGAGCAGGGTCTGGTTCACCGTCGGGTGGGTCTCGAGGAAGCGGTGGTCGGGCGTGGGCAGCCCGAGCCGCTCGTGCCGGCCGACCACGAGCCGGGCGGTCTTCTCGAACAGCCACTGGGTGGTCCGGATCGGCAGGCCCAGGCTGAAGATGAGGTCCGAGACCTGGTCGGCGGGACGGCCCAGTGCGTACTTCGGCGCGTACCAGTAGGCGCGGCGGGTCGAGTGGTAGGCCACCTCGGCGCGCTGGGCGGCCTCGACGACGATGTCGCAGCCGGTGTTGCCGGCGCCCACCACGACCACGCGCTTGCCCGCGACCTGGTCGGCATGGTGGTACTCGGCTGAGTGGAGCAGCTCGCCGGTGAAGGTGTCCTGCCCCGGGTAGCTCGGGCGCTTCGGGAACCAGTTGTGTCCGTTGGCGACCACCAGGCGGGCGTACTCGGTCACCTCGGTGGTGCCGTCGGTGCGGTCGCGCAGCGTCACCCGCCAGCCGCCGTCCTCCAGCGGCTCGCAGCCGGCCACCTCGGTGGAGAACCGGATGAGGCGGTCGACGCCGAAGTGGCGCGCGTACCGGCGCAGGTAGGCGAGCACCTGGGTGTGGTGCAGGTAGTCGGGGTCGGCGTCGGGCATCGGGAAGTCGGGGTACTGCGTGAAGGGCTTCGAGGAGATCATGTGCGTCGAGGCGTAGACGCGGGCCTGCGCCCCGGCGATGTTCCAGTTGCCGCCGAGGTCCGCCTCGCGCTCGACCACCTCGACCTCGAAGCCCGCCTGACGCAGGTTCTTCGCCGCGGCCAGGCCCGAGCTGCCCGCCCCGATGACCAGCGTGTCCCGCATGCCTCCCGCTCCCTGACCGGCGCTGCCGACGGCGCGCACGGTAGTCCGGGGTCACCCGGCCGACACGGCCCTCACCTACGACCCGGAAGCCGGTCGCTGGTCGCTGGTCGCTGCGCGGAGCCGGTGAGCGCGCGCAGAAGTTGTGTTGCCAAGCGCGCGCAGCTGTGCGTTCAACGCAAAGAGTCTTGCCCCCGCGGCAACACGGTGACATCGTATTTGAACCTTCATATGAACCTTCTAATAGGGCATCAACTCGAGGGTTGGCGGGTGCCCGGTGGAGGTCACAGGGAGAGGGCGTGATGGCATCCATCGTCGAGGTCGCGGCACGGGCGGGTGTCTCGCGACAGACCGTCTCGAACGTGCTGAACGCTCCGGAACGGGTCCGCCCGGAGACCCGGTCCCGGGTCCAGGAAGCCATCGAGGCGCTCGGCTATCACCCGAACCGCACGGCTCGGAACCTGCGGAGCCAGCGGGCGCATCTGCTCGCCCTCGATCTTGCGCCGACCGGGCCCCACGAGGTCAGCCCGGTGCTCGACCGGTTCGTGCACGCCCTGTCCGAGGTCGCTGCCGAGCACGGCTTCCACCTGCTGATCTTCCCGCGCACCGACGACCCGGTGACCTCCCACCTGCCGCTGGCCGACACCCGCACCGTGGACGGGTTCGTGCTCGTGGACACCGAACGGGACGACCACCGTGTGAAGGTGCTCGCCGACCGGCAGGTCCCCTTCGTGACCTTCGGTCGGACCGGCGGTGAACCGGCGCACGATGCCGTCGACGTCGACGGGGTCCGCGGGGGGCAGCTGGTCGCCGAGCACCTGGTGGCTGACGGCTGCCGGCGCATCGGCTTCGTTGGCTGGCCGGAGGGGTCACTCGCCGGCGACGATCGCTACGCCGGGTTCATGACGGGGTGGGTCGATGGTGGTCGGGAGCACTCCGACGTCGCGCTCGTCCGATGCCTCAACGTGGTCGAGGACGGCGTGCGGGCCGTCGCCGAGCTCGCTGCCCGGCCCGGTGGGCTCCCTGATGCCATCGTCACCGTGAGCGACCTGCTCGCGGTCGGCGTGATGCGGGGCCTGCGCGCCCGCGGCCTCCGGGAGGGTCACGACGTCCGCGTGGTCGGCTACGACGACGCGCCGATCTCCGCGCACCTGGAGTTCCCCCTGACCACGGTCCGCCAGCCACTCGATGAGGTGGCACGGCGGGTACTCGCACGACTCCTGGCACGACTGGACGACCCGCACGGCCCGGCGGTGACCGAGCTGGTCGAACCACAGCTGGTCGTCCGCAGCACCTGAACGACCTGCTCCCGCGGCCGCGGGAGTACCGCTCGTCCACATGGCGAGCCTGACCTGAGGGAGGACACGGATGACGATCTCTATCCGACGGAGCCTGGTGGCGGTGGCCGCCGGTGCTCTGGTGCTCGCTGCCTGCGGCGGCGACGATGACGGCGACGCTGGTCTCGACGAGCTCGGGCTCGACGAGCCCGCCGAGGAGGAGGCGGACGACGACGCCGACGAGGATGACGAGGGTGGGGAGGAGCTGCCCGAAGCTGGCGACGCGGACCTGCAGGTGCTCGGCTGGTCCGCCTCACCGGCGGAGAACGAGGCACTCGAGGAGGTCCTGGCGGGCTGGCCGGAGGGTGAGGCGGCCCTGACGCTCTCGAGCGACTTCGAAGCGACCCTGCGCGCGTCGCTGGCGGCGGGGGATCCCGCGGACGTGTTCTACGTCGACTCGAGCCGCTTCCCCGATCTGGCCGGCGAGGCCGTGCTGGAGCCGATCGGTGATCGGCTGGACGATCCGGACGACTTCTACGAGCCGCTCCGGGAGGCCTTCACCTACGAGGGTGAGCTCTACTGCCCCCCGAAGGACTTCTCGATCCTCGCGCTGCAGTACAACGTCGAGATGTTCGAGGAGGCCGGGCTGGAGCCCCCGACGACGTGGGAGGAGCTGGCCAGCGTCGCGGAGGAGTTGACCACCGACGAGCGTGCCGGGATCGTCCTCGGCCCGGAGCTGGCGCGGCTCGGTGTCTTCCTGCACCAGGCCGGCGGGTCGGTCCTGACCGAGGACGAGACCTCCAACATCCTGTCGGAGGAGAGCCTGGAGGGTCTGCGGTTCATCGAGCAGATGTTCAACGAAGGCTGGGCGGCCACGCCCGCGGAGCTCGATGCCGGCTGGGCCGGCGAGGCCTTCGGTCAGGAGCGTGCCGCGATGACGATCGAGGGCAACTGGATCATCGGTGCGATGAGTGGGGAGTTCCCCGACGTGGCGTACGAGGCGGTGCCGCTGCCGATGGGGCCCGAGTCGAACACCGCGTACGCGTTCACCGTGTGCTACGGCGTCGCTGCTGACAGCGACGATGCCGAGGCGGCTGCCTCCCTCGCCGACTACCTGACCTCCCCCGAGGCGATGCTGGACTTCACTCTCGACTTCCCGGTCATCCCGTCGCGGGAGTCCGCACGGGAGGAGTGGGTCGAGGCCAACCCCGGGACCGAGGCCTACCTCGAGGCCGCCGACGCGGCCATCAGTTGGCAGTTCCCGAGCGGGTTCACGCCTGCCCTCGACGAGATCAACTCGGTGCTGCAGGGCATGGCCGACGGCTCGATCGACGCGACGACCGCTGCGGAGCGCATCGACGCTGCCGTTACGGACGTCCTCGGCTGATCGCGGGGGGGCGTGGGGTCCGGCGTGCTCCCTGGCCGGACCCCACGGCAACCGCTCGCGCGGCCGCGCGCCTCCTCGCGCTGCGGCCGTCCTGGCCCGGTACCTGCGGGAGGAGTTGCCATGGCCACCGAACCGACCGACCGAGCGCCGGTAGGTCCCGCTGCGACCGCAGCGGGCACGGCGCCTGACCAGCTCGCAGGGCTGCCTGCGCGCGCCCCTAACGATGAGCCACCACCTCGACGCGCGACCTGGCAGCGCTGGTCGTCCAACGAGCGGGTCATGGGCTGGGTGTTCATCGTGCCCGCCCTGCTCGGGATCCTCGTCTTCCTCGCGCTCCCGATGGCGATGTCGCTCTACGTCAGCTTCCGCGACTGGACCGGCCTGCGGCCGATGGGCACCTCCGACTTCATCGGCCTCGCGAACTACCGGGAGCTGCTCATCGAGGACGGGCTGGTCCGCCGCGACTTCGCGACCGCGATCCGCAACAACTTCTACTACGTGCTCGGTGTGGTCCCGGTCCAGACCGCGATCGCCTTCGTCCTGGCGGTGATCGTCAACAACAAGGTGCTCCGCGGCAGGACCTTCTTCCGAGCGACCTACTACTTCCCGTCGATCACCTCCTCGGTGGCGATCGGGCTGGTCTTCATCTTCCTCTTCCAGACCAACGGCGCCATCAACGCGCTCTTCGGCTCCATCGGCCTGCCCGACGACATCCGGTGGCTCTCCGATGCCTCCGGGCTGCTGCACAACCTGTTCGGGCTGTTCGGCGTGGACGAAGCACCCGGTTGGCTCGCGGAGACGAGCGTCCTGGGGCTGTCGCTGTGGGAGTGGCTCTCCGGTCCCAGCGTGACGATGTTCGGGATCATGCTGCTCGCGACCTGGACGACCACCGGCACGCTGATGCTGATCTTCCTGGCGGGGCTCCAGAACATCTCCGTCGAGGTCGAGGAAGCCTCGCGGGTCGACGGTGCGACCCGGCTGCAGCACTTCTTCCGCATCACCCTGCCCTTGATGAAACCCACCCTGTTCTTCGTGCTCACCATCGGGCTGATCGGTACCTGGCAGGTCTTCGACCAGATCTACGTCATCTCGGGAGGTGGGCCCCAGAAGACGACGCTCACCCCGGCCTACCTCGTCTACCGCGACGGCTTCGACGGCTCGGCGATGGGTCGTGCCGCGGCCATCAGCTTCCTGCTGTTCATCCTGATCATCGTGCTCACCCTGCTCCAGCGCCGGGTGCTCCGCACCGACGACTGAGGAGGCCATCCCATGGCGACGACCACCGTGGTCTCGGGCCGGACCCCTCTGGACCGCCTGAGCCGACGCACCCGACGGCTGATCGGGTACGGCGTGCTGCTCGTGTTCGCTTTCCTCTACCTCATGCCGTTCCTGCTCGCGATCTCCGCCTCGTTCAAGACCCGTGCCGAGGTGGCAGCCAACCCGCTCGGGCTGATCCCGGACGAGGCGACGCTCCAGGCCTGGCAGGTCGTGGGTAGCTCGGCGTTCCCCACGTGGCTGCGCAACTCGGTGATCGTCACCCTGTCGGTCACCGTGGGGCGGCTGTTCCTGGACTCCCTGGCCGGGTACGCGCTGGCCCGTCTGGACTTCCCCGGCCGCAAGGCGATCTTCGCCTTCGTCGTCGCGACCCTGGCCGTGCCGGGTATCGTCCTCGCCGTCCCACGCTTCCTGGTGCTTCGCCAGCTCGGGATGCTGAACTCGTTCTCCGGCCTCATCCTGCCCCTCGCGGTCGACGCTTTCGGGATCTTCCTGATGAAGCAGTTCTTCGAGTCCATCCCGCGCGAGATCGAGGAGGCCGCGAAGGTCGACGGCGCCAGCGTGTTCACCACCTGGTGGCGGGTGGTCCTCCCGATGGCTGCGCCGGGCCTGATCGCCCTGACGATCCTGAGCTTCCAGGGGTCCTGGAACGAGTTCCTGCACCCGTTGATCGCCGCACCGACGAACGCGAGCGTCTGGACGTTGCCGCTCGGGCTCAGCCAGATCGCCCAGGCGACCGGGGAGTCGCTGAACACGCCGGTGGCGATGGCGGGTTCGATGCTGACGACGCTGCCGGTGCTGCTCGTCTTCCTGGCCTTCCAGCGTTACTTCATCCAGGGTGTCGCCGCGACCGGGGTCAAGGGATGACCGAGGCACCACCGCGAGCGATCCCCTCCCAGACCCCGCTGTCGTTGGTCTCGGCCGGCACGGTCGTGACCAGCGATCCGGCCGGGGCGTTCGAGGAGGGCACCTTCCACGGCGTCTACCACCACGATCGCCGCTGCCTCGCTCGCTACCGGTTGACGATCGACGGGCTGGAGCCGAACGTGCTGCGTGCCGCCCGGCGTGGCGCTGCCGGGCTCGACACCGCGATGGCCACCTCCTTCGACGCCTACGGAGATGCGCGCGGGGTGCTCCTGCGCCACCGGGAGGTCCGTGGCGACGTCCGGGACCGCTACACACTGCACCGGCTCGCTCCCGGGCCGCCGATGGAGGTCCTGATCGAGCTTGGAACCGACCGAGCGGACCTGCTCGCGGTGAAGGCTGCCGAACCGGGCGTCGAGGTGGTGGCGCTCGCACCCGCAGGCCCCGATCGGCTCGTCGCCGCCGGGTCGGAGGCCGGCGGGGCGATCGCGTCGGGCGCTCCCCTGGTCGAGGTCAC
>JBKHDS010000080.1:0-8068 GCA_046541215.1 Nitriliruptoraceae bacterium | reverse complement strand
GGCGGCCTGCTACGAGCGGGTCCTCGACTTCAAGCCGGGGCACGCCGAGGCGATGAGCCACCTCGTCGCCCATTTCACCGAGCAGGAGGACTGGGACCACCTCGTCGCGCTCTACGAGGACGCGCTCCGCAGCCGCAGCAAGCTCGAGGACGAGACCGGCGCGCTGCTCCAGCTCGGCATGGTGCACTGGCGCTTCCGCAACGCGCCCGACGAGGCCGAGCCGTACTTCGCGCGGCTGCGCAAGATGGACCCGGCGCACCCCGGGATGCTCGACTTCTACCGGCAGTTCCTCGCCGAGGATCAGGAGCGCTGGGTCACCATCCTCACCGACGCGCAGCGCGGCGCCTCGAGCGAGGAGCAGCGCCTGCAGCTCGCCATCGAGCTCGCCAAGGCGGCGCAGGAGAGCTCCTCGAGCACCGAGCGCGCGGTCGACGCTTGGAAGGCGGTGCTCCGCCTCGACCCCTCGCACCCGGAGGCCCCGGAGGCGCTCAAGTCGCTCTACGAGCGGATGGGCAAGTGGAACGCCCTCGTCGAGCTCCTCAAGGGCGAGGCGGACCAGGTCGGACGCTCGCAGACCCGGCCAGCCGTGCAGCATCTGACGCCAGGCCTCAGGGATCGCTGACGCACCCCACCGGGCACCGAGCAGCGAACCGGCGATCGCGGCGACGGTGTCGGTGTCATCCCCGATGCGGACCGCGGCGTCCAGCGCGTCCGGGAGGTGCCGCGCAGGCTCTCGCGCCGGGACCGGCGTCTGGGCGATAGCGGCGTAGGCGGCCTGCAACGCGGTGACGGTGAACCCGTTGGGCGCGAAGCTCCCCGGCGGCCGGGTCACCGCTTCCTCGAGGGCGGCCGCCCACCGCGCGCGACGCGAGTGGTCGATGGCGGCGAGCCCGTCGGTGATGCCGTCGAGGCGGCTCTCACGGACCGCGCGATCGATCGCGATGCACCACAACACACAGCTGTCACCGGCGAGCGGGTCCGCATGGGTGAGCGCCGCCACCTCCCGGGCGGCGCGCGCGATCGCCGCGTCGTCGCCGAGGTGGGCCAGCGCCACCGGCGCGGTGCGCATGAGCGCACCGTTGCCGGCCCCGCCCCGGGGGTTGGCCGCGAGGTAGGCCGTCGCGGCGGCCGGCAGGTCCGCAGCATCGGTAGCCGCTGCCAGCACGCCCCGCGTGGAGATCCCGATGTCCGCCGGTCCGGAACGCGCCCAGGCCAGGAACCGCTCGCCGATCGCGACCGGGTCCACCGTGCCCGCCGCCGCCACCTCGGCGATGCACACCGCCATCGAGGTGTCGTCGGTCCACTCGCCCGGCGCGAAATCGCCGAGCCCCCCGCCGATCATCGCGACCTCACCGAAGGGCGGGGACCGGAACTCGTAGCCGGCGCCGAGCGCGTCCCCGGCTGCCAGACCGAGCAGGGTCCCGGCGATGCGGTCCTCGCGCTGGTCCTCGTCCTCCACCTCTCCCCCCTGCGCTCGAGCGTCCCGTCGTCGGCCTTCGCCCGCGAGCCTGGACCCGGCAGCGCGAGACCGCTGACGCCGGTCTCCCGGTCAGGTCACCTCGTCGCCGTCGTAGACCGCGAGGGTCTTGCGCAGCCGCGCCAACCGGTCGGCGGTGCGCGGGTCGTCCGGTCCGAAGGCGTCCAAGCCGTCGAGGTAGGAGCGGACGGCCATCACCAGGAACACCGACGGGTCGACGACCGAGGTCGAGGGGCCCGGGTGGTGCGCGCCCTCGGACGGATCGCGCGGCGTCGACCCGGCGTCGTCCGCTGGGGCCGACACCTGCCCCGCCGGCAGCGGCGCGCCGTCGGCTCCGAGCAGGGGGCCGGGTCCAACCTCAGCGTCGCCGCGCGAGGGGACCGGACCCTCCTGCGCTTCGGAGCGCACCCTGGCCCGCCCACTCCCACCGTCGGCCAGGCCGTGATCCTCGTGCACGACGCCCTCGTGCAGGACGCGACCGCGCCGACGGGCGGTGCCGCGTCGACGGCGAGCGGACCCCGCCTCCAGGTCCTCGGCGAAGGAGGACAGCCCGTCGCCGTCCCGCGCCGGCGGATCACCCGTGGCTGGCATGGGCCGCTCCTCGCCAGGTGACGCCGGGCCGTCCACGGTGCGCACCGCAGGCGCTGCCCGGTCGCGCCTTCAGCCTACCGCCGCGGCTGCCCTCACGGACGTGCTCGCCCGTCCGGGCCCGACCTGCTCAGGGCAGCCTCGGCGGCGATGCTCTCCTCGGACATCCCGAGCACCTCGCGCTTGTACACCGGATCGATGATCTGGACCGGGTCGAACCGGGGTGGCTCGAGCCTGACCACCAGGTACGCGGACACCGCGAGCAGTCCCATGGCTGCGTAGTACGTGCCGACGTAGGCGCCCGTGGCTTCCAGGACGACCGAGCCGATCGTCGGGCCAATCACCAGCGACAGGCCCCAGCCGAGGAAGATGAAGCCGTAGTTCGCACCGTAGGCCTGCAGCCCGAAGTAGTCGGCGACCAGCGACGGGATCACCGCCAGCACCGCACCGAACAGCGCTGCCGCGATCAGGCAGGCGACGAAGAGCACCCACGGTGAGGTCCAGAACTGCAGGAGGAACACGTTGACGAAGGAGCCCATGTGGATCAGGTGCAGCGCGGCGATCCGTCCGAGCCGGTCCGAACCGACCCCCCCGACGACGCGACCGACGCCGTTGGCGATCGCCAGAGCCGGGACCGCGGCCCCGATCAGTGTCCTCAGCTGCGCCGGATCCCCACCATCGCTCTGCACCCGCAGGACGTCGGTGACGCTGGCGAGCACGAACGCTCCGGCGGAGGAGACGAGGGCGAAGATCACGAAGATGAGGTAGGCCTGCGGGGTCCTCAGGGTCGTGCGGAGCGACACGCTCGGAGCGAGCTGGTGGGCGACGCCCCGGCGTGCGGTCCGGCGCTGCGGCGGATCGGGTGGCACGTAGCCCGCAGGCGGGTCGACGACCAACGCCGAGCAGAGGAACCCGACCACCAGGATCAGGAGCCCGACCCCCACCAGCGTGCGCTCCAGGGACCACCCGAGCTCGTCCAGCATGAACAGCTGCACCGGTCCGATCCACAACGACCCGAGGCCGAACCCCGCCACGACGACGCCGTTGACCATGCCTCGGCGCGACGGGTCGAACCACTTCATCGCCGCCTGCCGAGGACAGGCGTAGACGAACCCGATCCCGGCACCGATCAGCACCCCGAAGGTGAGGAAGAACAGCGCTGGCGAGCGGGTGACGAGCGCGCTGAGCATGGTGCCACCCCCCACCATCGCCACCCCGGCGAGCATCACCGGTCGCGGGCCGAACCGGTCCTGGAGGCTCCCGGCGACGATGAGGGTCGAAGCGAAGACCAGGCCACCGATGGAGAAGGGGACCGTGAGCTGGCCGACCGACCACTCCTCGTAGGCCTGCAGCACGTCCCGCAGGTTCGACCAGGTGTAGAGGATGCCGATGCTGAAGTTGGACAGCAGCCCGGCCACCAGCACGACCCACGCCCGGCGGGGCACCGACGTCGGCCTGAGCGCTGGCGCGGGTGCGGGACCGGGCGAGCTACCGGGCATGCTGTGGCCGTCCTTGTTCCTGATCGCCGCGAGCCGGGTGACGTCCGCGATCGAGACGGGACCGGGCACCCGGCGTCCTGTCGAGGCGACACCGGGCCACCGGCGCATCGTGTGCAGCACGTTACTGGCTTGCTGCTTCCGTCGTCGCCGGACTCGAGCCACGGTCCGCACAGCAGCGGATGCCCATGCCCCGGGGCCGCACCGGCCTCACCCCGCGCCGGCCTCGGGTGGCTGCAGCACCAGGAGCGCCCGCGGACGCTTCTCGATCGTGAACGCCTCGGGACCCTGGGCGGACTCGCCGTCCCACGCGAGTCGGAGCGGCCCCTGCGAGGAGCGCACCTGCACCTGCGCCGCGGTCCACCGTTCGTAGACCGCGGAAGCGTGCAGACGGCCGGACAGCATGGACAGGAGCAGGCGGCTGCGTGCCCAGCGCCGCTCGGCGCCGACCAGACGCACGTCGAGCAGCCCGTCGTCCAGTCGGCGACGTCGAGCCGGTGCGATGCCGTCCGCGAGGTAGGTGCCGTTGCCGATGAACACCGCCCAGACACGGCGTGGCCGTCCGTCGATCTCCAGCTCGAAGGGCTCGCCCCTGAAGGCGAAGCGCGCCAGGACCCAGGCGGTGGCGGGCCATCGTCCGAGGCGCGGCTCGAGCGCTTCCTGCCACACGAGCAGGTGCGGGTAGGACCCGACGGCTGCCGCATCGACGAAGGTCCGTCCGTCGATCACGCCGAGGTCCATGCTGACGAGCCGGCCCCCACGGATGGCTGCGACCGCGGCGGAGACCTCGTCGATCCCGAGATCGCGCGCGAGGTGGTTCAGGGTGCCGGTGGGTACGGGGACCAGGGCGATCCCCGCACGGTGCGCCGCAGCCGCCCCTGCGCTCGAGGTCCCGTCACCGCCGGCGGTGGCCAGGACGCGCGCCGTGCCCGCGGCCCGCTCGAGGGTCGCGGCCAGATCCTCCCCCGGCTCGGCCTGGATGCTGCGCAGACCGGGCAGCGCCGCCTGGAGCTGATCACGAGCACCCCGGGTGAGCACCGAGCCGGCTCCCACGTTCTCCACCAGGACGACCCCCGTGCCGTAACGCTCCGGGAGCGGGGCCGACGCCTCGGCCGGCGCCGCGGTGGCCGGCACCCGATCGAGCAGAGGCCAGCCCCGCAGGGTGGCGCGTGCGAGGAGGACACCCATCGCCGAGCCGACCAGGACGTCACCGGGGTAGTGGACGCCGGTGTACACCCGGGAGACCGCGACCGCCGCGGCCAGCGGCAGCATCACCGGGCGCAGCCGAGGCCGCTCGAGCCCGACCGCCGTGGCGAAGGCGAAGGCCGAGGCCGAGTGCCCCGAGGGGAAGGAGGTGGAGGTCGGGACGCGGGCCAGATGACGGATCTCCGGCACGACGGACCGGTCGGGACGGTCCCGTCCGGCGAGCAGCTTGATCGGCAGGTTCGTGACCGCCGATGCGAGGCCGATCGCCGCCAACCCGCGTGTCGCGGCGCGACGACCCTCGCGGCCACCCCCGACCGCGAGGAGCCCGGCGATGGCGAACCACAGACGTGAGCGGTTCGCGGCCCGTGACAGCGGAGGGAGCAGTGGGCCGAGGACCGGGAGCTCGGTGCGTGCGACGGTGCGGAACACCGACAGATCGGCCCGGCGCACCGGAGGAGGCACCAGCCGCCGGAGCCGTCGCTGCAGACCACCGAAGGTCGTCCTCGCCCGGCCGGCTGCCAGCGCTCGTCTCGGTCGAGGGGTGCGCACCACGGGTCCTTCCGCGTCGTCTGCCGGTCGCCCCAGCCTGACGAGACGGGGGCCTGCGCGTCACTGTCCACCCGGCCGACCACGGCCACGGGGGCCTCCCGGCGGCCTCACCACCACCGTCACGTATGCACCTCGGAGGCCGGCCCGACGTCGGCCGCGCGCCGCCGACCCCCGGCACGCGCGGCCGAACGACCGTGTCGTCGCGGGGCGGACGCGCTGTTCTGCCGGTACGCCTCGGTGGAGGAACTGCAGCGTCGGGAGCCGAACCATGCCTTCCCTCACGTCGCGCTACGGCGCGCCCGTCACCACAGCCCGGACCAGGCGGCTCGCTCGCCGTCTGGAGGGCAACGCGATCGCGGTCGCACTCGCCTACATCGTCGGCGGTGTCACCGTGGCGGTCGCCATGCTGCTGGTCGACGCCGCGGTCGGCGAGCAGGCCATCCCCGACTGGTTGCGTCTCGGGCCCTCCTTGGCACGATCCTCGCTGATCGGGCTCGGCACGAGCATCGTGTTCGTGGTCTCGGTGGTCTTCTGGATCAGGATCTGGACCGTGCAGACGGCCGCCCAGCCGGCCTTGCCGCGCGTCGTGTCGCAGTTCCTCTCCGATCCGGTGCAACGCCACTCCATGTCCTTCATGATCGGGACCATCGCCTACGTTCTGGTCGTCGTCCGAGCGGTCCCGGAGGACCCCACCGGCATGCGGACCGTCCCGCACCTGGCCGTGACGCTCGCGTTCCTGCTCGCGCTGGCGGTGCCGATCACCATCGTGCTGGTCGTCGACAACGCCGCACGGACCGGTCAGATCGGGCGCTTGGTCCGCCAGATCACCGACCGGGCCGTGGCGAACATCCGCTCCACCCACCCGCCCCTCGGCGAGGGCACCTCGGAGGGGGTCGGCAGCAGCACCGTCGTCCCCCAGCGGCCAGCCGAGGAACCCGCCGCGGTCCTCGACGCCCACGACAGCGGATGGGTGCGCTGCATCGAGGAGGAGCGGCTCCTCAGGGCCCTGCCGCCGGAGGCGACCGTCGAGCTTCGTGTCCGACCGGGGTCGTTCGTCTTCCAGGACACCCAGCTCATCCGCATCTGGACGGCACGGCCCGAGGAGGTCGACATCGAGCAACTGCAACGGTCCATCACCCTGGGGACGGCGCCCTCCTTCGACGAGGACATCGCTTTCAGCATCGGTGAGCTCGTCGACATCATCGCGCGCGCGGCCACCGCCAGTAGCAGCGACTCGACGACCGCACGCGGCGCCACCTTCCACCTCGGGGTGGTGCTCCGCGAATTGTTGCTTCGCGACCTGCCCTGCGTCGATCGCACCGACGACGCCGGCCGACGGCTCCTGCTGACCCAGCAGCCCCGGCTCGAGGACTACGTCGAGGCCGCTCTCGGGCCCCTGCGCCCGCTCACGGAGACCGCACCCGGCCTCGCGGAGGTGCTCCTGTTGATGCTCGACCGGCTCGGACGGCAGCTCGAGGAACAGCATGGGGACCGTGAGATCGCGGAGCGTGCGGCGATGCTGCAGCGCCACTGGCAGGCACTCCATGAGGCCGCGCCGACCGGAGAGCAGCGCCCGGGCGTGGTCCGCGGGGTCGGTGCGCACCAGCCGACTGAGGCCTCCCCAGCCACCACCTGACCACCGTCACCGACCACCGCGAACGAAGGAGGGGGCATGGCAGCGCACCCTGGTCAGCGACGATCGCTGTGGTCGACGGACGTCGAACGGGCGTCCTACCCGCCGCTGGCAGGGCCGATCGACGTCGACGTGGTTGTGGTCGGCGGGGGCATCACCGGGATGACCACGGCCCTGTCGTGCAAGGAGGCCGGCCTCACGGTGGCGGTGCTCGAAGCTCGCCGCGTGGGCGATGGCTCCACGGGCCGGTCCACCGGGAAGGTCACCTCCCAGCACGATGTGTTCTACGCCAGCGCCATCGCTCGCCTCGGAGACGAGGCCGCGCAGCGGTACGCCGACGCGAACCGATGGGCCGTCGACGCCACGGAGCAGCTCGCCGACCGTCATGGCGTCGACGCCTACGCCTCCCGACATCCGTCCTACGTCTACACCCGTCAGCCCTCGAGGGTCGACGCCTTGCGGGCCGAGGCCGGTGCCGCCTCTCGACTGGGCCTGCCCGCCACCTTCGTCGGCGACGCGGGCCTGCCGTTCGAGGTCGCCGGTGCGGTCCGGTTCGACGACCAGTTGCAGCTGCACCCCACGCGTCTGGTCCTCGGCTTCGCGCGTGCCGTCCATGGCGATGGTTCGTCGGTGCACGAACACAGCCGCGTGGTCGGCATCTCGGAGCGTCCAGGCCGCGTCGAGGTGCGGACCGACCGGGGCGTCGTCCATGCCCGCCACGCGGTCATCGCGACGCTGCTCCCCATCATCGATCGGGGTCTGGAGTTCGCCCGCTCCCGCCCGAGCCGCTCGTACGGGGTCGCCGTGGTACTGGAGCACGAGCCCCCGGAGCCGATGTACCTGTCGGCCGAGTCCCCGAAACGGTCCCTCCGTCGGTACCACGGTGACGGAGGAACGTTCCTCGTCGTGGTCGGGGACCACCATGAGACCGGACAGGGCGGGGACCTCGACCAGCACTACGAGGCGCTCATCGCCTACGCCCGCGCACACTTCCCGGTCCGATCCGTCGCCTACCGATGGTCCGGGCAGGACTTCATGCCGGTCGACGATGTGCCCTACATCGGCCGACCACCTCTCACCCGACGTATCTGGGTCGCCAGCGGCTTCCGGAAGTGGGGC
>JBKHDS010000079.1:0-8132 GCA_046541215.1 Nitriliruptoraceae bacterium | reverse complement strand
GGTGCGGGCCTGTAGTTGACATCGACGTCAGTGTCGATGTCAAGGAGGGCGCCGATCGACCGGCCGGGGCCGGCACGGTGACGCTACGGTCCGAGCACGCCGACAGCAGGGAGCAGCGTGGACCGCCGGGAGAGCGCGCGCCGGGACGCGATGGACCCCCTGCGCGACCGGCGGGCCGCCTTCGCGATCCCCGACGGGGTGATCTACCTCGACGGGAACTCGCTCGGCGCGCTCCAGCCCGCGGTCGCGGACCGGCTACGGGAGGTCGTCGAGGAGGAGTGGGGTCACGGTCTCATCCGCAGCTGGAACGACGCCGGGTGGCTCGAGCTCCCCCGCCGCGTCGCCACCCGGCTGGCTCCGCTGGTCGGGGCGCACGCCGATGAGCTCGCGGTCACCGACTCCACCTCGGCGAACCTGTTCAAGGCGCTCGCCGCGGCCCACCGGCTCCGGCCGGAGCGCCACGTGATCCTGACCGACGACGGCAACTTCCCGACCGACGTCTACGTGGCCCATGGTCTGGCGGAGCTGACCGGCACCCTCGAGGTCGAGGTCGTCCCGACCGACCAGCTCGGAAGCCACCTCGACGAGCGGGTCGCCGCGCTGGTGCTCACCCACGTCGACTACCGCACCGGACGCCGGTACGACGCGGCTGCGCTGACGGCGGCGGCCCACGAGGTCGGCGCGCTCGCGGTGTGGGACCTGTCCCACTCCACCGGCGCGCTCGCGGTCGAGCTCGGCGCCTGGGGTGCGGATCTCGCCGTGGGCTGCACCTACAAGTACACCAACGGGGGACCGGGCTCACCGGCGTTCCTGTACGTCGCGCGCCGCTGGCACGACCAGGCCGCCACGCCCGTGCGCGGCTGGTTCGGGCACGCCCGGCCCTTCGCCTTCGACCTCGGCTACGTCCCCGCGCCCGGAGCGGAGCGGTTCCTGGACGGCTCCCCACCGGTGCTGTCGATGGCCGCGCTCGAGACCGCGCTGGAGGTGTTCGACGGCGTCAGCCCCCACGACCTCGATGCCCGCGCGCAGGAGCTGACCGGCCTGTTCATCGCCGAGGTGGACCGCCTGCTCGGCACCGAGGTGGAGATCGTCACCCCACGCCAGGCCAGCCAGCGCGGGGCGCAGGTCTCGCTCCGGCACCCGGACGCTGACGCGATCACCCAGGCGCTGCTGGCCCGCGGGGTCATCGGCGACCACCGACCGCCCGACCTCGTGCGGTTCGGGTTCGCACCGCTGTACGTCACCCGGGTCGAGGTCCTGGACGCGGCCGAGGCCGTGGCCGAGGTCATCGCGGGCCGCGGCGAAGACCACCCCGGGTCCCGCGGCCAGCCCACCGTGACCTGACCAGCCCTGGCCCGCACCGACCGCCGGCGCACCACAGGCCTCACGGCCCCGAACCTGGTGGCCGCCTGGGAGGTCCGCCGGTGCTCCTCGTCCTCGCCCACGCCACCGCCACGCTGCTCCTGGTCGGCCTGATCTGGACCATCCAGGTGGTCCACTACCCGCTGTTCGCCCTGGTCGGCGAGGACAGCTTCGCCGCGTTCGAGGCGGCACACTCGGCCCGCATCACCGCGGTCATCGCCCTGCCCTGGGCGGTCCAGGGCGTGACCACCGCAGCGCTGCTGCTGGCCAGCCCTGCGGGGGTGCCACGCCTGCTGGTGTGGGCCGCGGCGGTGCTCGCCACCATCCCGGTGGCTGTCACGGTGCTCGCGAGCGTCCCGGCGCACACGGTGCTCGGCGGCGGGTTCGACGCGGGCGCGCACGCCCGCCTGGTCGCCACGAACTGGCTGCGCACCGCCGCCTGGACCCTCCACGGCGGGGTGGCCGTGGCGATGCTCTGGGTCCTGCTCAGGCGAGGGTGATCGAGCGGCCCTGGGTCGCACCGATGCGCTCGACGAGCTGCGCGAGCACGTCGTCGGGGACGGCGTCGTCGAGGCTGAGGGCCATGATCGCCTCGCCACCGGCGGCACGCCGACCGACCTGCGCCGCGGCGATGTTGACGCCCGCCTCGCCGAACCCGGTCCCGACCGCACCGATGATCCCCGGCCGGTCCTCGTAGCGGAAGAAGCACATGTGCCGGGTCGGCTCGACGTCGACAGGGGTGTTCCACACCTCGATGAGCCGCTCGCGGTCCCCCGGGAGCACGGTGCCGGCGACCCGGATCGGTGTGCCGTCCCGATCGATCCCGGTCACCCGCAGCACCGACACGTAGTCCTCGGAGTGCGGATCGGAGATCTCCCTCACGTTCAGCCCCCGCTCCTCGGCGATGAGCGGCGCGTTGACGAAGGTGACCGGTTCGCTGCTGACCGGCGCGAGCAGCCCCTTGAGGACCGACAGCCCGAGGGTGCGGCCGTCGGCCTCCGCGATGTCGCCGAGGTACTCGACGGTGACCTCCCCCGTGAGCCCCCGGTCCGCGAGCGCGCTGAGCAGCCGGCCGAGCTCCTCGCCGAGCGGCAGGTAGGGCTTGATGCGGTCGTCGACCGGTCCGCCCTGCATGTTCACCGCGGACGGGACGAACTCCCCTCTCAGCGCCAGGTTGACGTACTCGGCGACCTGGGTGCCAGCCTTGTCCTGCGCCTCCTCGGTGGAGGCACCGAGGTGCGGCGTGACGATGAGGTTGTCGATCCCGAACAGCGGGGACTCCTTGGCGGGCTCGACGGAGAACACGTCCACGGCCGCGCCGGCGATCACGCCGCTGCGGACCGCCTCGGCGAGATCCTCCTCCACGACGATGCCGCCCCGGGCGACGTTGAGCAGCCGCGCCGTGGGCTTCATCCGCGCCAGCCGCGCCGCGTCGATGAGCCCGATGGTGTCGGCGTTCTTCGGCAGGTGGACGGTGACGACGTCCGCGCGCTCGAGGACCTCGTCCACCTCCGCGAGGAGCTCGACCCCGAGCCGCGCCGCGCGCTCGGGCGCCACGAAGGGGTCGTAGGCCACCAGCCGCATGCCGAAGGCGTGGCAGCGCTGGGCGACGAGCGTGCCGATGCGCCCGAGCCCGAGCACCCCGAGGGTCTTGTCGTGCAGCTCGGTGCCCGTCCAGCGCGAACGCTCCCACCGGCCCTCGGTCAGCGCCGCGTGGGCCTGGGGGATGTTGCGGGCGAGCGCGAGCAGCAGCGCGACGGTGTGCTCGGCGGCGGAGATGACGTTCGACTGGGGCGCGTTGCACACGATCACCCCGGACTTGGTCGCCGCCTCCACATCGACGTTGTCGAGCCCCACGCCGGCGCGGGCCACGACCTGCAGCTTGCCGGCCGCGGCGATGACGTCGGCGTCGATGGTGGTCTGGGAGCGCACGACGATGCCCTCGTACCCGCCAGCGATGGCGACGAGCTCCTCCTTGCTGAGCCCGGTGCGGACATCGACGTCGTGCTCGGCGGCCAGGGCAGCGACGCCCGCCTCGGCCAGCTTGTCGGCGACCAGGATCCTCACGGCATGCTCCGGCTCGGTGACAGGTGGACCTGGGCGCGCAGCCTACGACGTCGCGAGCTCGCCGGGGCGAGGCCCAAGGGCCCAGCCCCCGTGGGCCGAGGGGCACCTCGACACCTGGACGGCTCAGGGCTGCTGCGGCAGCACCTCCGCCTCGGGCGGGAGTTGGTTGATCAGCGTCGGGGTCGCCCGGGCCACGTAGGCGAGCACGTGCGCCTCGGCCTCGGCCGGCCACCCCTGCTCCCGCACCGCCGCCGTCATCAGCTCGGCCCAGCGCAGCGCCGCCTCGGGGGTGATGGGGAAGGGGGCGTGGCGCATCCTGAGTCGGGGATGCCCGCGCTCACGACCGTAGACCTCGCCCCCGCCCCAGTACTGCGCCAGGAACCAGGCCAGGTGCTGTTTGCCGGGCTCCAGATCGTCGGGGTACATCGGCCGCAGCAGCGCGTCGGCCGCGACGCGGTCGTAGAAGGCGTCGACCAGCGCTTCGAAGGCTTCGAGCCCGCCCACGGCGTCGTGGACCTGGTGCGGCTCGAGGGGGCTCTCGTGGCTCACAGGGCGCGCTCGTAGTAGGCGACGTCGAGGTAGCGGCCGAACTTGTACCCGGCCTCGGTCAGGGTGCCACGCAGGCGGAAGCCGTGCCGCTCGTGGAAGGCGACCGAGCCCGGGTTCGGCAGCGCGACGATGGCGTAGGCGCGGTGGAAGCGCTCGTCCCGGGCGAGGCGGTCCAGGACCGCGGCGTACAGCGCGCCGCCGACACCCTTCCCGGTGGCGTCGGGGGCGACGTAGACGCTGAGCTCCAGCGAGCGGGCGTAGGCGGGCTTGGGCCGGAAGGGCTGGGTCTCCACGTAGCCGGCGAGCACGCCTTCGATCGTGGCCACGTCCAGGGAGTAGGGGCCGGCGACGACGTTGGCCTCGTACCGCTCCTGCCACTGCCGCGGGGTGCGCACCTGGGTGTTGAAGGTCGTCGTGGTGCGCAGCACGTAGTGCGTGTAGACGGCGGCCACCGCCGGCAGATCGGCGCTGGTCCCCGGGCGGACGGTCACGGTGGGCATGCCCGGCACCGTAGCGGGCGCGCTCAGGTGCGCAGCGTGGCGTCGAAGCGGGCGATCGCGACCCGAAGCCCTGCGCTGCCGAGGCCGGCCAGCACCGCGACGTGCACGGGCAGCAGCCAGGACCACACGCCGAGCATCGCGGCACGCACCACCTCGACGCCGTGGTAGAGCGGGGAGAGCCACACCACCCAGCGCACCCCCTCCGGGTAGACCTCGAGCGGGTAGAAGGTCGCGGAGAACAGCAGCATCGGCAGGAGCACGAGCTGGACCAGGTCGAAGTCCTGCCAGGAACGCATGTAGCTGGTCGCCGCCAACCCCATCCCGGCGAAGGCGAAGCCGATCAGGGTGGCCGCCGGCAGCGCGAGCACCGCCCAGGGCGAGGTGACGAGCCCGGCGACCGTGGCGACGAGGAGGAACCCGACCGCGTAGACCGACCCGCGCACCAGCGCCCAGGTCAGCTCACCGACGGCCACGTCGCGGGGGGTGAGCGGGGTGGCCAGCACCGCGTCGTACACCCGGCCCCACTTCAGCTTCGCGAACACGTTGAAGGTGGACTCGTAGGTGCCGCCGTTCATCGCCGAGACCGCGAGCAGCGCGGGCGCGACGAACACCCCGTAGGACACCGGCTGGCCGTCGGGGCCGGGCACCTCGCCGACCAGGGCCGCCACCCCGACCCCCATCGCGAAGAGGTAGAACACCGGCTCGAACAGCCCGGAGACGAAGATCATCCAGGCGCGCCGGTTGGCCAGGGCGTTGCGCTCGACCAGCCGGGCCGCTCGTCCGAGCAGGGGCGGCGGGGTGGTCCTGAGCGTCAGCACGTGGTTCGGCTGGCGGCTCGGCGGCTGGGCCGCCTCGCGGTTCGACGGCTGGGTCACCTCCTGGCTCATGGCCGCAGCCGCCGGTCGAAGGTGACGCCCCCGAGCACGATCCCGGCCAGCAGCAGGCCGAGGACGACGGCGAGGTGCACCGGCCAGGCGAGCGCGGGGGCCGTGCCGAGCGCCAGGGCGCGGGTCAGCTCCACCCCGTGCCACAGCGGCAGCACGCGTGCGAGGGTCGCTGCGGCGGCGGGCAGCTGCTCGACGGGGAAGAAGGTCCCGGAGAACAGGAACAGCGGCACGACCACGAAGCGCTGCAGCCCGGACAGCAGCTGGTCGGAGCCGATCCTGACCACCACCGCGCTCAACGCGGCGCAGAAGGCGACCCCGGTCAGCACCGCCGGGGCCAGCGCGAGCACCCCGCGCGACAACGGCACCGCTCCGAACACCGCGGCGACGAGGACGAACACCCCGCCGATGACGCTGACGCGCAGCGTGGCCCACAGCAGGTTGCCGACGTGCAGGTCACGTGGCCGCACCGGGCTCGCGACGGCGGTGTGGTAGGTCCGCACCCAACGGGTGCCCGCCATGATCGGGAAGGTCCCGTCCGCCGCCCCGGCCTGCATCGCCGAGGCGGCCAGCAGCCCGGGGGCGAGCCAGGTCAGGTAGCTGACCCCGGGCAGGGGTGAGGCACCGCCGTCGTCGACGAGCTGGCCCAGCCCGAGCCCCATCGCCGCGAGGAACAGCACCGGGGTCACGATCGCCCCGATCGTGGTCCCGCGCCAGGTGTGGCGGTAGGCGCGGGCGTGGCCCTCGAGGACCCTGAGCGGGATCGGGGTGGCCATCAGTCCACCAGCGCGCGCCCGGTCAGGCGCAGGAAGACGTCCTCGAGGGTCGCGCGCCGGGTCAGCACGGTGGTCGGGGCGAGCCCGAGCGCGTGGACCTCGCGCACCAGCGCCTCCCCGTCGTCGGCGTACACCAGCGTCCGGTCCGGGAGCACCTCGATGCGGTGCCCGGTGGCCTCCAGCGCCGCGGTGGGCCCCGCCTCCTCGGCGTCCGGGGGGAAGCGCAGCTCGACGACCTCCCGTGTGGCGTGGGCGGCGATCAGCTCCCGCGGCGTCCCCTCGGCCACGATGCGGCCCTGGTCCATCACCACGAGGCGGTCGCACAGCTGCTCGGCCTCGTCCATGTAGTGGGTGGTCAGCAGCAGGGTGGTGCCGCGCTGCTTGAGCCGGAAGAGGCGGTCCCACAGCGCGTGCCGTGCCTGGGGGTCCAGCCCCGTGGTGGGCTCGTCGAGCAGCACGAGGTCCGGGTCGTTGACCAGCGCCCGGGCGATCACCACGCGGCGCTTCATCCCGCCCGACAGCGGGTCGACCTGGGCATCGCGGCGCTCCGCGAGCTGGACGAACTCCAGCAGCTCGTCGATGCGCTCGCGCAGCAGGCGTCGGGGCAGATCGAAGTAGCGCCCGTAGATCGCGAGGTTCTCCGCGACGGTCAGCTCCTGGTCGAGCGCGTCCTCCTGTGGGACGACCCCGAGCCGGGCCCGAAGCGCCACGCCCTCGCTCGCCGGGTCCATCCCGAGCACGCGCAGGTAGCCGTCGGTGACCGGGGAGACCGCGCCGATCATCCGCATCGCGGAGGTCTTGCCGGCACCGTTGGGGCCGAGGAACCCGAACGCCTCACCCGGTGCCACCTCGACGTCGATCCCGTCGACCGCGGTGAAGGACCCGAAGCGCTTCGTCAGGCCTCGCGCCTCGATCACGGCAGCCACCGCCACCTCCACGGGAAGGTCGTCATCGGTCGTTCTCTCCGGACCGAGCGCGGCGGCGGTCCCGCCGGCCCGGGTGAGGGTACGGCGCCGGTCAGCGACCCTCACCGCCCCAGGCCGTGGAGATGCCCCACCGGGAGCGGCGGGTCGTGGCCTGCCCCCGGCTGAGCCGCTCGGCCAGCACCCACGCCACGACCCAGGGCAGCTCGGGCGGCAGGTCACCGGAGCGCAGCACCAGGTCGTGGACCGGGCGGGTCAACGGCCGCTGGCGGACCTCGAGCACCACCCGCTCCTCGTCATCGAGGACCGACCACCGCCGCGTCCACCACCGCCCCGTCGGCTCCACCACGAAACCGCCGCCGCCGGCCAGCTCGAGCGCGAACCGCTCCCCCACCGGTGCGTGACGGGCGGCGGTCGCCACCGGGCGGTCCCCGTCGGCCAGCCACCACTCCCCCGACCCGGGCGGGTGCTCGATACGCCAGGACCACCCGTCCTCGTGCCGGATCGACCCGGAGCCGTGGTCGGGCGCCACCTCGACGTCCGCGACGTGACGCCCGTCGCGCACGATCACGGTCAACCGTGGCGGCCCCGCCTCGCGGTGGACCTCCAGGACCACCCGCCGAGCCGGCCCGGCGCTGGCGCTCACGCGCCGGCGCGCTGGGGCTCCGGGCGTCCCGGCATCCCGTCGAAGCCGTGGCCGCGCTTGGGGACGAGCACGCTGCGGACGAACTCGCACACGATCACCCCGTCCTGGTTGGTACCGATCGTGCGCACCTTCACGATGCCCCTATCCGGCTTGGAGCGGGACTCGCGGACCTCGAGGACCTCGGTCTCGGAGTAGATGGTGTCGCCGTGGAAGGTGGGGTTCGCGTGCTTGAGCGACTCGATCTCCAGGTTGGCGATCGCCCGTCCGGACACGTCCGGCACCGACTGGCCGAGCACGATCGAGTAGACGAGGTTGCCGACCACCATGGCCTTGCCGTGGGGGGTCGCCGCCGCCGCGTAGTTGTCGTCGCTGTGGAGCGGGTGCTGGTTCATCGTGATCGAGCAGAACAGGATGTCCTCGGCCTG
>JBKHDS010000078.1:0-8170 GCA_046541215.1 Nitriliruptoraceae bacterium | reverse complement strand
TCGCTGACTGTCCGCGCAGGCGCGTGGAGATGGCCAGGCCGCCGTCCGCGCTCACCCGGTCATGCAGCCGGCGGAGGAGCTCCGCGACCTCGTCCGGGGGGAAGATGTGGGTGAGGCCGGCGAGCAGGACCAGGTCGAAGGGTCCGTCGGCGAGCACCTCGGTCAGGTCACCTGCGACGAGGCGGACCCCGGCCTCCTCGAGCTCGCCGCGTTGCCGGACCCACTCGATCACCGGCGGGAGGTCCTGGAGGGTGACGTCAAACCCGGCTCGGGCGAAGGCGAGCGCGTCCTCACCGTGCCCGCCACCGAGGTCCAGGACCCGCGTGGCCGCGGGCAGGAGTTCGCGGGCGTGCTGGACGACGGTGGCCGCCCGCTGCCGTGCGCGTCCCGCGAGCGCCGGGAGGAACACGTCGAGGTCGTGGGGGAGCCGACCACCCGGGGTGCTCTCCCCGCGCAGCGCCGGTCCGAGTCCGTGGGACCAGCGACCGATCATGTGCGCGTGGTGCCGGAGCACCGCGAGGTCCTCGGTGGGGATCGGCTCCGCGTGGTATGTGCCGTCGCGCTCCGTGCAGACCTCGACGGTGACCAGGGCCTCGAGCACGCGGCGCACCGCGTCTGGCTGGAGTCCGGTCCGGGCGGCGAGGTCCTCCGGCGTCCCGGGAAGCGCGTCGAGCAGGCCGGTGCCGGCGGCCGCATCGACGAGCACGACCAGGCGCCAGTCGGCGACCGCGCCGCTCGGCGCGAGGAAGGTCAGGTCGGGGGTGCCTGCGACGTTCATCGTGGACCTCGGATCGGTGCGGAGGGTTCGTGGCGGAGCGGTCCGGCCCCATCCCCGGTGTGGTCGGCAGCCAGGGATCCGCCAGGTGCGGTGAGGCCCCGTGGGATGGCGGTCGGCTCCCCGGGTGCGGCCACAGCTGCGCCACTGGCCGCCAGCAGCCGTCGGGTGGTCGGGTGCGTCGGACGCTGCAGCAGCTCGGTGCTGGTCGCCACCTCGACCACGCGCCCCTGGTCCATCACGACCACCCGGTCGGAGACGCGCAGCACGAGCGCGAGCTCGTGTGAGACGAACACCATCGCCATGCCGCGCTCGACCTGCAGGTGCTTGAGGAGCTGGACGAGCTTGGTCTGCTCGGAGGGGTCGAGCATCGCCACGGCCTCGTCGGCGATCAGCAGCTTCGGGTCGAGGATCAGCGCGCGGGCGAGGGCGACCCGCTGCAGCTGCCCGCCGGACAGCTCGTGGGTGTGCCGCTGCTGGAACGCCGGCGTCGCCGGCAGGCGCACCTCGGCGAGCATCCGCTCGACGTGCCGGTCACGTTCCTCATCGCTGCCGATGCCCTGGACATCGAGGGGTTCGCGCACCACCTGCCGGACGGTCTGCCGGGGCGAGAGCGCCTCGAAGGGATCCTGGAACAGCATCTGCGCGCGGCGGCGCACCGCGCGCAGCTGGTCCCGGTCGGCGCTGAAGACCTCGTTGCCCTCGATGCGGACCGCGCCGCCGTCGGGCTCGATGAGGCGCACGAGGAGCTGGCCGAGGGTGGACTTGCCCGCCCCGGTGGGGCCGACCACGCCCACGACCTCGCCCTCGTGGACGGTCAGGTCGACATCATCGACCGCGGCGACCTCCTCGTGACGCAGCGGCCCGCGACGCACCCGGTACCGCTTGTGCAGCCCCGTGGCCTCGAGCACCGGGACGAGCCCACCGCGCACGCAGGCGACGAGGTGGTCGGGAGCCTCGGGCGCGGGCGCGACCAGCGGCGGGGTGCCGTCGTGGCACTCGGCGATCGCCTGGGTGCAGCGTTCCAGGAAGGGGCAGCCGACCGCGGGCACCGTGGGGTCGGGTGGCGTCCCCCGGATGCCCCGGAGGTCCTTGATCGTCCCGAGCGTCGGGTGGGCGTTGAGCAGGCCCCAGGTGTAGGGGTTGCGCGGACCGTGCAGCACCGCGTCGGACGGGCCGAGCTCCGCGAGCCACCCGCGGTACATGACCCCGACCCGGTCGGCCACGACACCGAGCGCTTCCACGTCGTGGGTGAACAGCAGCATCGCGATCCCGTCGTCGCACAGCGAGCGCAGCAAGGTGAGCACCTGGTCGCGGCGGAAGGGGTCGAGGCCGGCGGTGGGCTCGTCGAGGACGAGCACCTCCGGGTCGCACGCCAGAGCGGTGGCCAGCAGGCACAGGCGTCGCTGCCCCCCCGACAGCTCGCTCGGGTAGCGGTCGGCCATCTCGGGGGGCAGGCCGACCCGTGCCAGCAGCTGCTCCACCTTCGCTCCCACCGAGCGGCGGCCGTCGGCGGCGTGGGCCTCGATGGCCTCCGCGATCTGCTGCCCGATGCGCAGCACCGGGTTCAGCGAGGACGTGGACTGGAACACCAGCGCCAGACGGTCCCAGCGCACCTGCTGCCAGCGCTGCTCGTCGGCTCCCACCAGCTCGAGGTCCCCGAGACGGATGCTGCCGGTGACGCTCGCGTCGTCGCTGAGCCCCAGCAGGGTGCGCGCGAGGGTGGACTTGCCCGACCCCGACTCCCCGAGCACCCCGAGGCACTCGCCGGCCGACACCGCCAGGGTCAGGTCGTGGACCGCGCGGACCGATGGCGGCCCCGGGTAGGTCACGGTGAGGTCGCGGACCTCGAGCCTCTGGGTCATCGGCGACCACCTCGGTGACGCGCCAGTCGCGGGTTGATCCGTTGCTCGACGGCCACGCCGACGAAGGTGATCCCGGTCAGCAGCAGCGCGATCGCCACGATGGGCGGGAGCAGCCACCACTGCCACGCGTCGGTCTGGAGCAGGGCTGCGAAGTCCATGGCGTCCCGCAGCATCCGTCCCCAGCTGACCCGGCTGGGATCGCCGAGCCCGAGGAAGGCCAGGCCAGCCTCGAGGGTCACCGCACGGCCGGCGGCGGAGACCAGCGCGGCCGCCAGGATCAGGGACACCTCCGGGAGGATGTGACGTCCGAGCACGTGGGTGGAGCGCGCGCCGAACCCGACGGCTGCGCGCACGTGCGCGCGCTGGCGCAGGGAGAGGACCTGGGAGCGTACGACGCGTGCGCTCATCGGCCAGAAGGTGATGGCGATGATCAAGGAGATCACCGGCAGCGACGGGCCGACGTAGGCCCCGATGACGATCAGCAGCGGCAGGCGTGGGGTCATCAGGAACAGGTCCACGACGCGCATCAGCACCGCGTCGACCCGGCCGCCGTGCCACCCGGCGGTGAGGCCGACCAGCGCCCCGATGGCGATCGTCCCGACCCCGGCGAGGAGGGCGACCGTCAGCGACACGCCCGTGCCCGCGATCAACTGCGCGAGGACGTCCTGCCCCACGGAGTTCGTCCCGAGCAGATGCTCACGGCCCGGTGCGGACAGGGGGACCCCTGCGAGCTCGGTCGGGTGGTAAGGGGTCAGGAAGGGCCCGGCGAGCGCCAGCAGCACGAACGCGGCGACCAGCGAGCCACCGATCCACCCGATGTTGCCCGGTGGGGCGGTGCTCCGTGCCGGGCCGGATGCGGCGTCCGGCGCCGTAGGTTGCCGGCGCGTGGCGGGGGAGAAGGGCCTCATCTGGTCCGCACCCGGGGGTCGAGCCTGGCGTAGAGAAGCTCGATGAGGAGGTTGGCGGTCAGCACCGTCGTGGCCAGCGTCAGGAAGGCCGCCTCGAGCACCGGGAAGTCGCGGGCCTCCACGGCGGAGAGGATCAGCGTGCCCATGCCGGGGTAGGCGAAGACGGCCTCGACGAACAGCGCGCCGCCGACGGCGAAGCCGACCTGGACGCCGAGCATCGTCAGGAAGGGCAGGACGGCGTTGCGCCCCACGTGCCGGGAACGCTGGACCCTCAGGGGGAGACCCTTGGCGCGCGCCAGGAGCATGTAGTCCTCGCCCAGCGCGGAGATGGCCGTGTTGCGCACGAGCAGGAACTTCGCACCGAGCGAGGACAGGGTCAGCGCTGCCAGCGGCAGCACGAGGTGGTGGAGCACGTCGCCTGCCTCGGCCCACCACGAGGGGTGGTCCGCGAAGGGGGTGCGCCCGCCGGCGAGCGGTAAGAGCGGCAGGATGATCGCGAACACGATCAGGACGAGCAGCGCGATGGCGTACTCGGGGACGCTGCGCAGCACGGTCAGACCGGCGACGATCGAGCGATCGGTCCGCGACCCGCGATGCCAGGCGGCCGCGAGCCCGGCGACGAAGCTGACCAGCGCCGACAGCAGCAGGGCCGGCCCGACCAGGAGCAGCGTCCACGGCAGCGCCCCGCCGATCATCTCGCCGACCGGTCGGTTGGCGGCGATCGACCAGCCGAGGTCCCCGCGCGCGAACCCTGAGAGGTAGCCGAGGTACTGCTCCGCGAGCGAGCCATCGAGGTTGTAGGCGGCCAGGACCTGCTCGCGCACCTGCTCGTCCCGGATGAAGATGCCGGAGTCCGGATCATCCAGGGCGGACAAGGGGTCGCCGGGCATGAGCCGCGGCAGCAGGAAGATCACGGTCGCCGCGACCAACAGCGTCAGCGCGTAGAGCAGCACCGTCCTCAAGAGGGTCCACGCACCGTTGGCGCGACGGGGCGCCGCAGCGGTCGGGTCGCGGTCGGACGGCTCCTCGACCGACGCCTTCTGAGCGTCCAGTGAGGTACCGCTCACGCCGTGCCGTTCATCGCTACCGCCCACCTTCGGTGTCCCGTCGGGTACCGCACGTCGGCGCGACGCTACCTTCCGTTGCGAGCGGTTCGCAATTGGGTCCCGGGCTGACTAGCGTGCCCGCCGGCCGGTCCGCTGCCGGGACGGCGTCGACCGCCACCGTCATCTCCTGCCCCCGACCTTCGCACGGAGCCAGCGACCATGAGGATCACCCGTCGCCTGTCCCACGGTCTCGTCGGTGTCGTGCTCGCCCTGTTCGCCGTGGCCTGTGCCACGGACCAGGACACGACCACCTCCGAGCAGGCACCGGACGCCGAAGGTGGCGCCGACGAGACCGACGGCGCGGCGGAGGGTGCGGAGGGTGAGGGCCAGACCGGCGACCGTGTGGACGTGCTGCGCCTGGCAGGAGGGGACTTCGGCTACCCCACGCCCTTCGCCTACGTGCGCGGACCCGGCTCGATCCAGGCCGGCTACATCTTCGACACCCTCGCCTGGTGGGACTCGACGGGGGAGGTCACGCCGTGGCTCGCACGCGACTGGGAGGTCTCCGAGGACGGGCTCACCTGGACCGTGGAGCTCCGTGAGGATGTCCAGTGGCATGACGGTACGCCCCTGACCGCCGACGACGTGGTCTTCACCGTGGAGTACATGACCGGGGGCAGCGGTGCCGACTTCCAGACGCTGCCGGTGAGCCCCTCCAACCTCGAGAGCATCACCTCGGTCGAGGCGGTGGACGAGACCACGGTCCGCTTCGAACTCGAGACGGTCTCCGCCGCCTTCGAGGAGAACGTCCTGCGGTCGCTGATGATCGTGCCCGAGCACATCTGGTCCGAGGTGGACGATCCGGCGCGGTTCCGTGGCGAGGAGGCGTTGATCGGGTCCGGTCCCTACCGGCTCATCGACATCGACCAGGACAGCGGCAGCTACCTGTACGAGGCGAACGACGACTTCTGGTACGGCCCGCCACGGGTCGAGCGGCTGGAGTTCATCCCGATGCCCGACGAGGTGCTCGGGCTCCAGCGCGGGGAGATCGCGGCCGGTCGGGTCGGGTCCGAGGAGGGCACCCCCGACGAGGTGCTCGAGGCCCTCGAGGCGGAACCGAACCTCGCGAGGCTCGATGCCCGCGGCGACTGGAACATGGCCCTGCACTTCAACCTCGCCGCTGGCTTCCCCTACGACGACGTGCGGTTCCGGCAGGCGGTCGCCCTCGCGCTCGACCGTGAGGACCTGCTGGACCGGCTGCTGTTCGGCCGCGGTGAGGTCGGCAGCACCGGTGGCCTGGCGCCGGCACACCCCGACCTGGCCCCGGATCTGCCGGAGTACCGCCGCGACCTGGACGCTGCGGCCGAGCTGCTCGACGAGATCGGTCTGCGCGACGAGGACGGCGACGGTGTGCGGGAGCTGCCGGACGGCGAGCCCTTCGTCGCCGAGGCCGGACTCGAGGTGGAGATCAACGTGCTCGACCGCTCAGCCTCCGACGAGGCCGGCGTCGAGGGGGACTACACCATGGCGCTGCACGGCTACGGGGGGATCATGACCGACGCCGACCGGCTGCGGGTCCAGTACTCCTCGCAGGCGCCGGGTCGAGCCTTCACCCGTGCCCAGGGCTACGCCAACGACCGCTTCGACGAGCTCGCGGCCCAGCAGATCCGCACCGCCGACCCGGACGAGCGCCTGGAGCTGCTGCACGAGATGCAGCGCATCCTCGCCGAGGACCTGCCGGTGCTGTCCCTCTACGTCCCCGACCGCATCCAGTTCCACGACGAGTCCCTCTACGACGGGTGGTTCTTCACCCCCGGGTGCAGCCCCTGCGGGGGCAACCGCAACCGCATCATCTTCGTGACCGGGGACCCGGTCTGGTCCGAACCCGCCGACTGAGGCCGCGCGGTCAGGCGCCCCCGCTCGATCCCGCGGGTGCGCCGCTGGTCACCCGCGGGTGCTCCCGGTCGCATCCACGCCTGCGTTCGCCGGGTGGCCGTCCCCGGTGCGCGAGGCGGCCCGGTCCGCGAGGGCCATCAGGTGGGACGCGAGCTGTGCACGGGTGGCGGCCGCCTGGGGGCGGAACCGGCCCCAGCCGAGGGAGGGGTCCGGCGGCATCGCGCCCATGCTCACCATCGCCAGGACGGCGGTGTGGTGGGCGCTGCCCTCGCTCACGTCCCGCAGGGTCCAGCCCGCGTTGGCGAAGGGATCCTCGCCGACGACCCAGCGGTAGGCGCGGGCGAGCATGGACGCCGCCTGGGCGCGGGAGACCTGCCCGGCCGGTGCGAAGGTGCCGTCGGTCCGCCCCTGGACGATCCCTGCGGCGGCCGCGCGGCCGACGGTGTCCGCGTGGACGGAGTCCTGGCTGACGTCGCGGAACCGGGCGGCCCCCTCGGCCGGGAGGGGTCTCCCGGCGGCGGTCGTCCAGCGGTCGATCATGGAGGCGAGCTGGGCTCGGGTGACGGTGCGGTCCGGTTCGAAGCGGGTGTCGGTACGACCGGTCACCACGCCCCAGGACACCGCACAGTCGATGTCGTCGGCGTACAGCGAGGTCCGGGTGTCGGCGAAGCGTGCGGGAGGCACCAGCTCCGGTGGGCATGCTGCGGCGAGGTCGCGGTCGGCGCGGTGATCCGGCATCGGTGCGGCGAGCCCCTGGTAGGTCCCGCGGAACCCGCCGGAGGCGGCGCGAGGCTGGGCGCCGACCTCGAAGCTCCACGCGAGGGTCCCCGCGCCGTCGAGGTCGATCGAGACCGCGTAGCTGCCGTCACGCAGCGGGTCGCGCGGGATGACCGTGACCGCGTTCTCGCGCGCCAGCAGGCGCCGACCGAGGTCGTGTTGCACGCGGTCGGGGTTGGTGTAGGTCGAGCCATCGAACACGCATGCCTCGAGCTGCTGCGACCCCCTCCTCAGCCGCACCGCGGTCGCGGTCTCGCTGGTGGGGAGCAGCACCATGATCGAGGCGCCCGTCGGTTCGGTGTAGCCCGGACAGGCGGTCAGCGGGTCGGGCCACTCGCCGCTCGCGCGGCGCAGGGGCGAGGTCGAGCCGGGACCGGGGTAGGCGATCGGGGTGGTGGTGAGCACCGAGCGGTCGAGCCCGCCGATGACGTTGACGACCCCGCCCGAGAGGGGACCGTCAGACCAGTAGGCGACGACGGAGCGTCGCAGCCCGGGGCGCATCTGGCCGAGCTGGTGGAACGGCACGGCGTGCAGGCCACCGACGTGGTCCTCCACCTCGGCGTCGTACAGCAGCGCGAGGTTGGACTCCTGGGCGGCCTGGTGGCCCGCGTCGCTGAACCACCGGGAGTGCGGGTCCTGGCTGTGCCCGATCGTGTTGGTGCGGACCATGTAGCGGGCGTGGTCCAGCGCGCCCCGCTCCATCGTGGCATCGTGGGCCACCGGCGCGAGCCCCGATACCGACCGCAGCTCGTTCAACACGGCCAGACCGGCGCGCCCCGGATCGCTGTCAGCCAGCGCCGACGGCGTGCCCGACATCACCAGCAGCAGCACCAGCACGCCGGCGGCGGGGCCCCTGCCGCCCCGACGTCCTCCCTGCCCCCGCATCGGACCCCCGTTCCGTGT
>JBKHDS010000077.1:0-8199 GCA_046541215.1 Nitriliruptoraceae bacterium | reverse complement strand
GAGGTCGACCTCAAGGGCGTCGCGCTGTGCATGCGCGCCGAGCTCAAGCGGTTCCACGCCCAGGGCGACGGCGGCGCGATCGTCAACATCGGCTCGGTCAGCTCCTTCCGGCCGCAGCCGAACAACATCGCCTACACCGCGGCCAAGCACGCCGTCATCGGCATGACCAAGGTGGCGTCGCTGGAGAACGCCCCGTCCGGGATCCGCGTCAACGCGGTCTGCCCCGGCGCGATCGACACGCCGATGCTGCGCGGTGCCCTGGAGACGATCGGTGCCACCGAGGAGGAGTTCGCCCCGGCGCTGAGCCTCTTCGGCCGGTTCGGGCAGCCGAGCGAGGTCGCGGAAGCCAACGTGTGGCTGTGCTCCGACGCGGCGTCCTACATCACTGGCGCGGCGCTGATGGTCGACGCGGGCTACACCTCGCGCTGAGCAGCGGGTCGGCACACCGACCCGAAGAGGGCCGCGGTCGAGGGTCGCTGCGGCGCGGTCACGGCGTGCCGTCGACGAGCCGGGCGAGCACCACCTCCATCTCCTCCCCCAGGGCGAGCGCCGCCACCGAGGTGACGAAGGCCGAGCGGTTCAGGCTGCAGGCGACCGCCTGGTCGTCGAGCTCGTCCCGCTCGTCCGGGGTGAGGTACAGGGCGGTGAAGGCCGCGTCCTCCACCCGCGGGCGACGCCGGACCTGTCGGTCCCCGAGCTCAGCGCGCAGCGTCGGTCCGTGCTCCGCGGCGGCGGCCAGCACCCAGTCCCCGGCCGACCACTCGAGCGCTGCTGCGGCCTCCAGCAGCCGGACCTTGATCGGCCGGGGCACGGTGAGCCCCACGTGCGAGCGCTCGGACGCCTGCTGCGAGCCCTGACGAGAGCGCTTCGTGGGCATCCTCACCCCTCCTCGGGGATCCCCATCCCGGTGACCGGGCTCGTTATACGACGAGCCTACCGGCCGGAACCGGTCGGTCCTGCTCGCGAGCGCCGGTCGTACCGCCCCGTCTCAGCCCCCGAACAGCGGCACCCCTGCCCCGGAGCGGTTCGAGGCGACGTACCAGTTCAGCAGGAAGAGCGCGATCCCCGCCGCGGTGATGACGAACAGCGGATGCCGGTACCACGGACGGCCGACGAGCGCACCGAACCGGTCCCGTTCGGGACGCTCCACCTCGTCGCCCCCGTCGTCCCTCGGCTGCTCGTCAGCCACCTGCGATCCTCCCGGCTCATCGGCCGCACCGAACCCCGGCGCGACGCTCACGACGGTAGCCGCAGCGCGGATCCCGTGGCGTCACGCACCTCGATCTGGTCGAACCGTGCGAACACCCCGAGCCACAGGTCGTCGTGCTCGATCTCGAACCGCAGGGTCCGGGCGGTGCCGTCCGGCGCGGTCGAACGACCCTCGAGGCTGAAGCGCGGTGCCCACTCCCCCGGGCGCGGCTCGGGCTGGGCCAGGATGGGGCCGGTCAGTGGCGGGCCGTCCAGGGCGGCGACGACGTCCAGCAGTTGCTCGTCGGCGAAGGTCAGCAGCTCACGCGCACCGTCCGCCCCGGTGCGGCGCAAGGTGACGAGCATCGTGCTGACCGGTGAGGCGAGCACCTGGAGGCGCAGATCGCGCGGGCGCGGCTGCCAGAGGTAGCGGTCCGGCCGCGGCTCCACGGTCAGCGCGAGCACCCGGTACCTCGGCTCCAGCTCCGCGCCGAGCAGGGCGGCGCCGTCAAGCACCGGCTCCAGCCCGGCGACCTCGGCTGGCGTCAGCCAAGCCGGTGGCTCACCGGACGACCCGTTGCCCAGCAGGTCCACGGACGGCGCTCCTCGCACGGTGGCGGTCTCGTTCGTGTTCGTGCAGGCGCACGGTAGCCGCGGGACCGTGACCTGCCGCCGTTCCGACCCGCCCGACGGCGCAGCGCCGGGCCGCCCCGCGGCCAGGAGGGACGCGTGAACCCGCCACCTCGGCGCGGAGGGCCCTAGGCTCTCCGGCCACCGACGGCGGGAGCTCGCGTGTCCGAGGCCATGATCCGGCTCGACGAGGTGACGAAGGTCTTCCCGGGTTCCAACGACCCGGCGGTGGACCGGCTCAGCGTGGACGTCCCGCGCGGGGAGCTCGTCGTGCTGGTCGGCCCGTCCGGCTGCGGCAAGACCACCACGCTCAAGATGATCAACCGGATCGTGGAGCCCACCTCCGGCACGATCACCATCGACGGCGAGGACCAGCGGAGCCGTCCCGCCCACGAGCTGCGGCGCGACATCGGCTACGTCATCCAGCAGATCGGGCTGTTCCCCCACCGCACCATCGCGCAGAACATCGCCACCGTCCCCCGGCTGTTCGAGTGGGAAGCGGACCGCATCGATGCCCGGGTCGACGAGCTCATGGAGCTGATGGGCCTCGATCCGGACATGAAGGCCCGCTACCCCGCCGAGCTCTCCGGGGGTCAGCGCCAGCGGGTCGGGGTGGCCCGGGCGCTGGCGGTCGACCCGCCGGTGATGCTCATGGACGAGCCCTACGGGGCCGTGGACCCGCTGGTGCGGGGTCGGCTGCAGGACCAGCTGCTCGAGCTCCAGGCGCGGCTCGAGAAGACCATCGTCTTCGTCACCCATGACATCGACGAGGCCGTCAAGCTGGGCGACCGCATCGCCATCCTCAACGTCGGTGGGATCCTCGAGCAGTACGACACCCCCGCCCACATCCTCCGCAGGCCCGCCAACGACTTCGTGGAGGAGTTCCTTGGCGAGGAACGCAGCCTCAAACGCCTCTCCCTCATCGAGGCACAGGACGCCGACCTCGTCCGCGGACCGGTCGTCGACTCCCACGCGTCCGTCGAGGAGGCACGCCGCATCGCCGACGAGGAGGGCGTCGATTGGGTTGGGGTGCTCGACGGCACCCGCATGCGCGGCTGGGTGTGGGTCAACGACCTCGACCCCACCCGTGAGGTCGGCGCGACCGACACGCGCGACTTCCGGGTGTGGATCCAGGCGCACGAGTCCCTGCGCGCCGCCGTGGACGCCATCGTCAACACCCGCAACCAGGTCGCCGTCGTGTTCGACGACGACCGCTACCTCGGCATGCTGTTCATCGAAGCCGTCAGCCGCGAGCTGCTGTCATGACCCCGATGCTGGCGCAGCTGTCCCGGCCGCTGTGGGAGCCCCAGTGGATCGCGGACAACCTCAACGGCATCGGCGCCGCCCTGCTCGAGCACGTGCGGCTGACCGCGGTCTCGGTCGGCATCGGGCTGGTGCTCTCGCTCGTGCTGGCGGTCATCGGGATGCGCAACCGCCGCCTCCTCGGCCCCATCTACGCCTTCGGAGGGCTGCTCTACACGATCCCCGCGCTGGCGCTGTTCGCGTTCCTCAGGCCCATCGTCGTGATCGGCGACGCGATGGCGATCACCGCGCTCACCTCCTACACGATCCTGATCCTGGTCCGCAACATCGTCAGCGCCCTGGACGGGGTGCCGGCCGAGGTCGTCGAGGCCGCCGACGGGATGGGCTACCGACGGATGCGCCGGTTCGTGGAGATCGAGTTGCCGCTCGCGCTGCCGGTCATCATCGCCGGGATCCGGATCGCGACGGTGACCGTGATCGGGCTCGTGACGGTCACCGCGCTGATCGGCCGCGGCGGGCTCGGTGCCTACATCCTCACCGGTATCCGGCTCACCACCCTGCACCCGACGATGATCCTGGTCGGCACCTTCCTGTCGGTGGTGCTGGCCCTGATCGTCGACCTGTCGCTGCTCGCCCTGGAGAAGGCGCTCACCCCCTGGTCGCGACGCAAGGCCACCGTATGACCGCCTACCTGGTCGAGATGGTCGAGTGGTTCGGGGTGGAGGGGCGCTGGTCCTTCGTCGACGGCGACGGGGTGCCGTTCCGGGTGATCCAGCACGTCTGGTTGACGCTGCTCGCCATGGCCCTGGCGGTGGTGATCGCGCTGCCACCGGCGCTGAAGCTCGCCCACGAACGCCGCGCGGAGGCGGTGGCATCCGGGCTCGTCAACCTCGGTCGGGCGATCCCCTCCTTCGGGCTGATCGTCGTGTTCTTCGTCCTGGCCTCACGGGTCGACTGGATCGGGACCCGGCACCCCCCGCTGGTGATCGCGCTGGTGGCGCTGGCGCTGCCACCGATCTTCACCAACGCCTACACCGCCATCCGCGAGGTCGACGCGGGCATCGTCGAAGCCTCCCGCGGGATGGGCTACACCGAGGGCCAGCTGCTGCGCGAGGTGGAGGTGCCGCTCGCCTCGCCGGTGATCATGGCGGGCCTGCGCATCGCGTTCCTGCAGGTCATCGCCACCGTGGCCATCGGGGCGATCGTGACCAACACCGGCGGGGTCGGCTACTTCATCGTGCGCGGGTTCGCGCAGGGTGCTGCAGGACGCGGCGAGGTGCTGGCCGGCGCGGTGCTGCTGGCCGGGTTGACCCTGCTGGCCGACTGGGCCTTCACCCGGCTGGAGAAGCGGCTGGTGCCCGCCGGGGTGCGCGACGCGGGACGCCTCGCCGAGGTCGCCAACCGTGCGGGTGCGGCGGGCTGAGCACCTCCCCCGCTCGGTGCGGCGACCCCGCCCCCGCGCCACCCGGCGGCGGCGCGGACCGACCGGCCAGGGAAGTTGACCCGTCCGGGGCCGTGGCCGGCTCCTATCCTGGTCGTACCGTCCGGTCGGCGGGTCGCACCGAAGCGACCACGAACGACCTCACGACCCGTGTTCCCCCAGGAGAGGACCCCCGATGTCCCGGCTGTACCCCAGCCGCCTGCTCGCCCCGATCGCCGTACTCGCCCTCATCCTCGCCGCCTGTGGTGGTGATGACGCGGCCGACGACGCCGCTGACGACACGCCCGACGTCGACGTCGAGACCGACGCCATCGACGTCCCCGACGGCCCGACGATCACCGTCGCCTCCTTCAACTTCCCCGAGTCGGAGATCCTCGGCGAGGTCTATGCCACCGCGCTCGAGGCCACCGGCTACCCCGTCGAGCGGGAGCTGAACGTCGGCGCCCGTGAGCTGCTGTTCCCCGAGCTCGAGGAGGGCGGCGTCGACCTGCTACCGGAGTACGTGGGCTCCGCGATCGTGGTCGGCTTCGGCGAGGACGCCCCCAGCGACCTCGACGAGGGCGTGACCACCCTGACCGAGCTGTTCGCCGACCTCGACGTCACCGTGCTCGAGCCCACCCCGGCGGCCAACTCCAACGTGTTCGTCGTCAGCGCGCCGTTCGCCGAGGAGAACGACCTGTCCTCCGTCGCCGACCTCGAGGGGTTGGACGCCACCCTCGCGGGTCCCCCGGAGTGCGAGGATCGCGACACCTGCTACGCCGGCCTGCAGAGCATCTACGGGCTGGACTCCCTCGCCTTCGAGGCCATCGGTGAGCCCTCCGCGCGGCTGGTCGCCCTGAACGAGGACGACGCCCAGGTGATCCTGCTCTTCTCCACCGACGCGGTGCTCGCCGACGAGTCGCTCGTGGCTCTCGAGGAGCCGGAGGGCATGATCCCGCCGGAGAACATCACCCCGGTCCTGCGCACGGAGATCGTGGACGCCTACGGCGACGACCTCGTCGACCTGCTCGAGTCCGTCGGCTCGGCGCTGACCACCGAGGTCCTGATCGGGTTCAACGACGAGGCCGGGCAGGGGGTCGCGCCCGCGACCATCGCCGAGGACTTCCTGACCGAGCTCGGGGTGCTGTGACCCCGCGAGCGGCGCACCGTCGCCGCGAGCGATCGACGCCCGGACCCGCCGACGGTCCGGGCGTCGTCGCATCTGGGAGCCGGTCACTACGCTCTGCTGGTCCCCCACCCCCCACGCGGAGCCTCTGAGCCGTGCCCAGCCTGCCTGCCGTCCACGTCACCACCGATCGGCTCGAGGAGCTGGCGGTCGATGCGCTGGTCGTCCCCGTCTTCCGCGGCGCGATCGAGGGCCCGGGTACCGACCTCGCGCTGCGCTCCCTCGGCCTCGCCGAGGTGCCGCGTGACGCCACCTTCCGTGGCAAGCCCGGCGAGGTCCTGCACCTGGCCGCCCCCGGCACCCCCTGGGGCCGGGTGACACTGGTCGGGCTCGGGCGGCTGGACGAGCTCGACCCCGCCATGCTGCGCCGTGCCGCCGGTGCTGCGATCCGCACGCTCGTGGAGGACGCCGCCACCGTCGCGACGACGCTCGTGCTCGTGGAGACCTCCGTCGCTGCGATCCAGGCCGTCGCCGAGGGCGCGGTCCTCGGCGCCTACCGCTACGACGCCGAGCGCAGCACCCCGAAGCCCTACACGCTCACCGACATCACGCTTGTCGTCCCCTCCTCGCTGTCGGAGGCCGCGGCCGGGGCCGTCGACCGGGGTGTCGCCCACGCCCATGCGCAGTGCCTGGCCCGCGACCTGGTCAACCTCCCGCCCAACCGGCTCGGGCCGGTCGAGTTCGCCGACCACGTCACCGAGCACCTCGGGGAGCACCTCGAGGTGGAGGTCTGGGACGAGGAGCGGCTCGCCGCCGAGGGGTGCGGCGGCCTGCTCGCGGTCGCCGCCGGATCTGAGCGGCCGGCCCGGCTCGTCCGCCTGCACTACCGGCCCGAGGAGCCGGTCGCCTCGGTCGCGCTGGTCGGCAAGGGCATCACCTTCGACTCCGGCGGGATCTCGCTCAAGCGCCCCTCGGACGCCATGGCGTGGATGAAGGTGGACATGGCCGGGGCCGCGGCGATCGTCGGGGCGTGCAGCGCATTGGCGGAGCTCGGCATCAACGTCGAGGTCCACGCCGAGCTGTGCCTGGCGGAGAACATGCCGAGCGGCTCGGCGACGCTGCCCTCCGACGTCGTGACCTACCGCAACGGGGTGACCGCGGAGGTCCGCAACACCGACGCCGAGGGCCGGCTCGTGCTGGCCGACGGGTTGATCCTCGCGGCGGAGGCCGGGGTGGACGCCATCGTGGACGTGGCGACGCTCACCGGTGCGGTCATCGGGGCCATCGGACGCAACGCCGTCGGGGTGTTCGCCAACGATGACGACCTGCTGCGCCAGCTCCTCACCGCCGGCGAGGAGGCCGGTGAGCCGTCCTGGCACCTGCCGATGTGGCGGGACCTCGAGGAGGCCATCGAGTCCGACGTGGCCGACATCGCCAACCTCGGTGAGGCGAAGATGGGTGCCGGCGCGACCATGGGGGCGTTGTTCCTGCGGCACTTCGTGGCGGGCACCCCGTGGGCGCACCTCGACATCGCGGGGCCGGCCTGGCGGGACGACGCCCGCGACCACCTCTCGCGCGAGGGCACCGGCGTGCCGACCCGCACCCTGCTGCGCTGGCTCGAGCAGGCAGGCTGAGCAGCCGTGCCTCACCCTGGCCCCGGGGCCGCCCTGGCGGGCCGGTGGGCTCGCGTGCCACGGGCACCTCGGAGGCAGTGATGCGCTGGCCGGAGTTCGCCCGCACGCGCGTGCTCCTCGCGGGCCTGGTCCTCCTGCTGGTCGCCTACCTGTGGCTGCCTGCCTGGGCGCAGAGCACGGTGACGCTGGTGGTCTCGGTCGCCACCGTCGTCGGCGTGGTCGTCGGGATCCGCCGCTACGGCCCCCAGGCCACCCCGCGCCGCGCGTGGTGGCTGCTGGCTGGCGGGACCGCCGGGCTGGCCCTCGGCGACGTGCTCTTCGGGGTGGCGGCCGCAGGCCAGGACGTCGCGCCGTTCCCGTCGCTGGCCGATGCGGCGTACCTCCCGGCGACCGTCGCCCTCATCGCCGGGGTGGTCCTGCTCGTGCGGGCGGTCCGTCCGGCCCGATTCCGGGACAGCCTGTTGGAGGCCGGGGTCGTGGTGTGCTCCGGCGCGATCGTGCTGTGGTTCCTGGTCGTCGCGCCGGTGGTGTTCGAGCCGGGGCTGACACCCCTGGAACGCGGCCTCAGCCTCGCCTACCCCGCGCTGGATCTGATCATGGTCGGGGTCCTGGCCATCAGCATCGTCACCGGGCCGTCGCGGCGACCGGCCCTGGTCCTGCTCACCGCGGCCGTCGCCGCGCTGCTCGTGGGTGACCTCGCCTACGCGTTGATCGCGACCACCTACCAGGGCGGTCACCCGGCCGATCTCGCGTGGCTCGCCAGCTACCTCCTGCTCGCCGCCGCCGCGAACCACCCCTCGATGGCGATCACGACCGACCCGGCGCCGGCGGGGGTGCAGCTCGGGCCGGCCCAGGTGGTGACCCTGTGGATCGCGCTGATCGGCGGGATGGCGGTGCTGGCCGGCTTCCTGCTGGCCCGGCTGCCCGACAGCGGGACG
>JBKHDS010000076.1:0-8499 GCA_046541215.1 Nitriliruptoraceae bacterium | reverse complement strand
CGGCCGAGGGTCTCGAGCTGGCCGACAGCGGGCTGACGGGCGCGCACCTCGCCGAACTGCTCGAGCTGCTCGCGGACGGCACGCTGTCGACGAAGCTCGCCAAGCAGGTGCTCGCTGCGGTCATCGAGGTCCGGGGCTCGCAGGGTCCTGCGGCGATCGCCGCGGCACGAGGGCTGCAGCAGGTCTCCGACGAGGGGGAGCTGCGCGCGGTCGTCGAGCAGGTCGTCGCGGACAACGCCGGCACCGTCGCGGACATCCGCGGCGGTAACGCCAAGGCGATCGGGGCGCTCGTGGGACAGGTGATGAAGGCCACCAAGGGGCAGGCCGACCCGCGCAAGACCAACGAGCTGCTCCGGGAGCTGATCGGCTGACCGCACGGCCGGGGAGGACCGGTCGAGGGACGGGGTCGTTCCGAACCCTCTTCACGTACCCTGGCAGGCGCCCTGGGTGGCAACGAGGGAGCGACGTGGTGCTGGAGCGGATCGATGGTCCGTCGGATGTCCGTGCGCTGGAGCCGGCCGAGCTGCCGGTGCTGGCCGAGGAGTTGCGCACCGCGATCATCGATGCGGTGTCCCGGGTCGGCGGTCACCTCGGCTCAAACCTCGGGGTCGTGGAGCTGACCATCGCGTTGCACCGGGTGTTCGACTCGCCACGCGACCGCATCGTGTGGGACACCGGGCACCAGGCCTACGTCCACAAGATGCTGACCGGCCGACGCGATGCCTTCTCGAGCCTGCGGCAGGCCGGTGGTCTGTCGGGCTACCCCTCCCGGGAGGAGTCCGAGCACGACGTCGTCGAGAACAGCCACGCCTCCACGGCGCTGTCCTGGGTCGCCGGGCTCGCGCGTGGACAGCAGGACCTGCCCGTCGAGGACCGCCCGCGGATCGTGGCCGTCGTCGGTGACGGGGCCCTGACCGGCGGCATGGCCTACGAGGCGCTGAACAACCTCGGGCACCACCAGCTGCCCGCCATCATCGTGCTCAACGACAACGGGCGGTCCTACGCGGAGACCGTCAGCCGGTTGTCGGAGCGTGTCGCGGACCTGCGCAGCGACCCGCGCTACCGCACCCTGAAGGACCGCCTGGACCAGCTGCTGCGGCACCTGCCCATGGTGGAACGCCTCACCGATGCCGGGCTGGAGGCGATCAAGTCCGCGATCTCCGAGGCACCGGCGCTGCAGTCCTTCGTCGAGGCGCTCGGGGTGCGCTACCTCGGCCCGTACGACGGCCACGACCTCGAGCGGCTCGAACATGCGCTCAGGCACGCCTCGCGGCTGAGGACCCCGGTGCTCGTGCACGTGCTGACCCAGAAGGGCAAGGGGTACGCGCCGGCGGAGACCGACCCGGAGAAGAAGCTCCACGACACCTCGGCCTTCGACGTCGCGACCGGTCGGGCACGGGCGGGCGGCGGTGCTGCCTCCTGGACCGCTGCGTTCTCCACCTCGCTGCTCGAGCTGGCCGAGGACCGCCCCGACCTGATCGCCATCACGGCGGCGATGCCTGGCTCGACGGGTCTGCTCCCGCTCGCGACCCGGCAGCCGGAACGGGTGCTGGACGTCGGGATCGCCGAGCAGCATGCGGTGACCGCCGCCGCGGGACTCGCCAACGCGGGCCGGCTCCCGGTGGTCGCGGTCTACTCGACCTTCTTCTCGCGCGCGTTCGACCAGGCCAACCTCGACGTCGGGCTCCACGGCGAGCACGTGGTGTTCGTGCTGGACCGGGCCGGGATCACCGGCGACGACGGCCCGAGCCACCACGGCATCCTCGACCTCGTGCTCAGCCTGCGCATCCCGGCGATGACGGTGCTGGCACCGAGCCACGCCGAGGACCTCGATGCCCTCCTGCGCCTGGCCGCCGAGCTGGACGGTCCGGTGCTGCTGCGCTTCCCCAAGGGTGCCGCGGCCACCGCCGCCGACCTCGGCCTCGGTGCGGTCGCGCCGCCGCGGGGGCTCGCCGCCCGGCGGGTGCGTGATGGGGCGGACGTGTGCTTGCTCGCCATCGGCGACCGGGTGGCCGCCGCGTGCGAAGCCGCCGACCTGCTCGGCGCCGAGGGTGTCGAGGCGGCGGTCTGGGACGTGCGCAGCGTCCGTCCGGCCGACGCGTCCATGCTGGCGGCAGCGGCCGAGGCGCCGCTGGTCGTCACCGTGGAGAACGGGCTCGTCGGCGGCGGCGCCGGCGCGGAGCTGGCGGACCGCATCGGTGATCTGTTGGGGATCCGGCACGCACCACCGGTCCTCAGGCTCGGGGTCCCGGCCGCGTACCTGCCGCAGGGCAAGCCCGGCCGCATCCTCGCCGAGCTCGGTCTGGACGGCCCGGGGATCGCGGCGGCGACCCGTAAGGCGCTCAACGACGAGCGCTGAGCGGGGCGTTCTGTGGTACCTCGACTTGACCTGGGCGCCTCGAGGCGCGAGTATCTGCTCGCCGCTCACGGCGGGCGGCGCCACACGACAACGGAGCAGCGCACGTGCTGGGGAGCCTGAGGACGACGCGGGGCGTGTTCGCACGCCGGTCCGCGCTCGTTCTCGTCGTCGTTCCCTAGCGCGTGCTCGCCCCGAGCACGCGCGAACCTCCCGGACCCCGGGAGGTTCTCTCGTAGGAGGGGCGGGCGTCACGCGGAGGATCCCGCGGACGGGCGGACAAGGAGGAGCAGACCATGCAGATCACCGGAGCGCAGGCTGTGATGAAGAGCCTGGAGGCGCTCGGCGTCGACACCGTGTTCGGGTACCCGGGCGGCGCGATCCTCCCGGCCTACGACCCCCTCATCGAGGCGGGGTTCGAGCACGTGCTCGTCCGCCACGAGCAGGGTGCGGTCCACATGGCCGAGGGCTACGCGCACGCCACCGGTCGGGTCGGCGTCTGCATCGTGACCTCCGGACCGGCCGCCACCAACCTCGTCACCGGGCTGACCGACGCGATGATGGACTCGATCCCGGTGCTGGCCATCACCGGCCAGGTCGCGAGCACCGCCATCGGCTCCGACGCCTTCCAGGAAGCGGACGTGACCGGCATCACCATGCCGATCACCAAGCACAACGAGCTGGTGCGCGAGGTCGAGCGGATCCCCGAGGCCATCAAGGAGGCCTACCACGTCGCCCGGTCGGGGCGGCCCGGACCGGTGCTGGTGGACCTGCCCAAGGACATCCTCAACCAGACCTTCGAGTGGCACTGGGACGACCGGGTGGACCTGCCCGGCTACAAGCCGACGGTCCGCGGGCACGGCAAGATGGTCAAGGAGGCCCTCGAGCTCATCGCGACCGCTGAGCGCCCGGTGATCTACGCGGGCGGCGGGCTGGTCCGCGCGCGTGCCGGCGCCGAGCTGCAGCGTTTCGCCGAGTTGCTCCAGCTGCCGGTCGTCACGACGCTCATGGGGCGCGGGATCATCCCGGACACCCACGAGCTCTTCGTCGGGATGCCCGGGATGCACGGCCACTACGCCGGTGTCCGTGCCCTGCAGGAGTCGGACCTGCTGATCACCCTCGGTGCCCGTTTCGACGACCGGGTGACGGGCAAGCTCGACGCCTTCGCGCCCCACGCCAAGGTCATCCACGTCGACGTGGACCCGGCGGAGATCGGCAAGAACCGCGCGGTCGACGTGCCGATCGTCGGTGACCTCAAGGTCGTGCTCGAGCAGTTGCTCGCCATGCTCGACGACAAGCAGGCCAAGGGCCGCTTCGACCGCTACGTGCCGGACACCGCCGCGTGGCGTGAGCGGCTGGCCTCGTTGAAGGTGGAGCACCCGCTGCTGGTCGAGCAGCCCGAGGCTGGGGTGCTGAAGCCACAGTCGGCGATCCGGGCGGTGTACGACATCTGGGGTGACGAGGCGGTGTACGTCGCCGGCGTCGGCCAGCACCAGATGTGGGCCGCGCAGCACATCCCCTACAGCCGTGCCGGGCAGTGGATCAACTCCGGGGGGCTCGGGACCATGGGCTTCGCCGTGCCTGCCGCGATCGGCGCCAAGGCCGGCGTCGGCCGCGATGTGCCGGTCGTGGCGATCGACGGCGATGGGTGCTTCCAGATGACCTTCCAGGAGATCGCCTCCGCGGTCCAGCACGACATCCCGGTGACCTTCGTGGTCATCAACAACGGCTACCTCGGCATGGTCCGCCAGTGGCAGACCCTGTTCTACTCCGACCGGCTCTCCCAGGTGAGCCTGCCGCAGGACCTCCCGGACCTGCTGAAGCTCGCGGACGCGTACGGCATCCCAGGCTTCCGTGTGGAGCGGATCGAGGACCTGTACACCACGCTCGAGAAGGCGCACGCGATCACCGACCAGCCGGTGCTGGTCGAGTGCCGTGTCGACCCGGACGAGATGGTGTTCCCGATGGTCCCGGCGGGTGCCAGCAACGAGGAGTTGCTGGAGACCGCCGAGGAGTGGCACGCCCGCCTCGCCGCGCAGCAGGCCTGAGAGGAGCCGTCATGCACGCACGCCACACCCTGTCCGTGCTCGTCGAGAACAAGCCCGGCGTCCTGACGCGGATCGCCGGCATGTTCGCCCGGCGCGGCTACAACATCCACTCGCTCGCGGTCGGGCCGACCGAGGACGAGCGCGTCTCGCGTCTCACGCTGGTCGTGGGGACCGAGGCCGTCCAGCTCGAGCAGATCATCAAGCAGCTCAACAAGCTGGTCCACGTGCTGAAGATCATCGAGCTCGACCCCGACCAGGCGGTCGAGCGTGAGATGCAGCTCGTGAAGGTGAACGCCGACCCGGTCAGCCGCTCGCAGATCATCGAGATCGCCGAGGTCTTCCGTGCCAAGATCGTCGACGTCGACCACGACTCGATCACGATCGAGGTGGCGGGCAACCCGAGTAAGCTCGAGGCCATCGTGGAGCTGCTGGAGCCCTACGGGATCCGTGAGCTGGTGCGCAGCGGCACCATCGCGCTGTCCCGGGGGACCCGCTCGATCACCGACGGCTCGAAGCTGCGGATGCGCCGCGTCTCCTGACCGCGGAAGGCGGCGGCACGACCGGGGAGGTGGGGCAGGAGCGCGGTGGTCGCGGACGTGGGTGCAGAAGACCCCGAGATGTGAGGCCTTCTGCACCCGCGCCTGGCACCGGGGTTCAGACGTGGCCCAGCGCCTCGGCGACGGCCTCGACCAGCGTGGCGGGGGAGTCGTGCACCACGGTCGCACTGAACCGCAGCACGGTCCAGCCCGCGAGGAGCAGGCGGTTCTGGCGGTCCTCGTCCGCCCGCTTCCTGGCGGGCGAGCTGTGCCAGCGGAACCCGTCGATCTCGATCGCGAGCCGATGCGTGGGGTACGCGAGATCGACCTCAGCGAGGATGACGCCCGTCTCGGAGCGGATCGTGTAGCCAACCTCTGGTCGGGGCAACCCGGCTTCGAGCAGGGACGACAACGCCCGTACCTCCACCATCGAACGGAAGCGGTGGCCGTCGTCGCCGAGCAGGCCGATGGCGTCCCGTAGCCTTCTGCGTCCGGGTGTCTTCCGGTGGCGCTCCAGGATCCGGCTGAGGTCGCCCAACCCGAGGCCGGTGCGTCGGATCGCTTCGCTGCTGAGCTCCGCGAGCCGGGGCGCGTCGATCTCTCTCGCCAGATCCAGCAGGGTGCGCGCCGCTGTGGTGACCGCGATCCCGGCGATCTCGGTGACATCGGACGGTTCCAGGTGCCGCGTTCGGGTCACGAGCGCGAGGCCAGGCGCGCTGGTGCTGCTGCGCCGTGCGTGCGGGACGAGCACGTGATGCGGCCCGGGTCGGGGGTCCGCGATCCCCAGCATCTCGGCGGCGCTCCAACGAGCGAGGGTCGCTCCGGCGCCGGCGATCGCTACCGCGGCCTGCCGGCTGGCCTGGCGGGTCCAGGGCGCACCGCGGACGCGGTAGACACCGGCGGCGACGGGCAGGAGCGCCCTGGACGAGACGGCCCGGTCCACCCGGCTCTCGGACCAGCCGGAGGCGAGCAGCGCAGGCCGCGTGACGATCCCGGAGGTGCGTGCGGCGAGGGCGTCGAGCGACACGCTCGCATCGATCGCCCGCATGTTGCACCTGCCTTGACCTGTCCGATGGCGGCCGTGCGGTGAGGATGCGGTGCACGCGAGGGGTCGTCGAGACCTGGGTCGGGGTCTGTGGACAACCAGAGGCGGCGATCCGATCCACCAGGTGCGGGGCTCGGCGGGCCGTGCACCCGGGTGCACGGCCCCTGGGATCCGGCGGCTCGTGCACCCGGATCCGGCGCTTCCGGGCCGCAGGGTCGGTGGGCTGGAGCGCGGTAGGGTCGCATGCGACGTCCGGACCGGGAGGTCGCCGCATGGAACCGCTCACCCCGTCGGGGAACGCGATGGCAGACGACGGCGCGGTCGGCGCTGCCCAGGCAGGAGGTGGGACGTCCGTCCCCGCCGCCGGAGCAGGCGCTGGGGCATCGCGAGGTGCCCCGGCCGCCGGAGCCGGGGCGCCCGTGGCTGCGGCCGTGTCCTCCGTCGCCGCCGCCGTGCCACCCGAGCGGTTGCTGCTCGGCCCCGGACCCTCGCCGGTCCACCCCGAGGTCCTCGCGGCGCAGAGCCGGCCGCTCGTCGGCCACCTCGACCCGTGGTTCCTGGAGGTCACCGACCAGCTCTCGGCCATGCTGCGCAGCGTCCTGCGGACCGCGAACCCGCTCACCTACGCCGTCTCCGGCACGGGCAGCGCGGGGATGGAGACCGCGGTCGTCAACCTCGTCGAGCCCGGGGACACCGTCATCGTCGGGGTCAACGGCGTCTTCGGCGGCCGCATCGCCGAGACGGCCCGCAGGGCGGGCGCCGAGGTCGTGGTCGTCGAGGCGGCGTGGGGGCAACCCCTCCCGATCGAGCGGCTCCTCGCCGCCCAGGGGCAGCACCCGGCGGCGCGGCTGCTGGCGGTCGTGCACGCGGAGACCTCCACCGGCGTGCTCCAGCCGCTGGAGGAGCTCGGGAGGGCGCTGGCAGCCACGGACACGCTCCTGCTCGTCGACAGCGTGACCGGGCTGGCGGGCGTGCCGCTCGAGACCGATGCGTGGCACCTCGACGTCGTCTACAGCGGCACGCAGAAGTGCCTGTCCACACCCCCGGGACTGGCGCCGATCACCTTCAGCGAGCGCGCCGCGGCCCGCATCGCCGGGCGCACGTCCCCGGTGCGCTCGTGGTACCTCGACGCCGCTGCCGTCTCGCGCTACTGGGGCGGGGAGCGGGTCTACCACCACACCGCGCCGATCAGCGCGCTGCTCGGGCTCCATGAGGGGCTGCGACGGGTGCTCGCTGAGGGGCTGGAGAGCCGCTGGGCGCGGCACGCCGAGGTCGGGCGGCTGTTCCAGGAGCACATCCAGGACCGGGACGCGACGCTGCTCGCCGCCGAGGGCTACCGGCTCCCGCAGTTGACGACCCTGGCCTGGCCGGACCACCTCGACGAGAGCTCGTTGCGCCGCCGGCTGCTGCTCGAGCACGGCATCGAGGTGGGTGGAGGGCTCGGGCCCTTCGCCGGTCGGGCCTGGCGGGTCGGTCTCATGGGCGAGGGGGCGACCCACGCCACGGTCGACCGGCTGCTCGACGCCATCGACGAGGTGCTCGAGGGCTGACCGCGCCGACGGTGGCGGCGAGGTGCTCGAGGGCTGACCGCACCGACGGTGGCGGCGAGGTGGTCGAGGGCTGAGCCGCGGGGTTGTCTACGCTCGCAGGCCATGGGACCGAGGCGGCTGACCTGGCGGTGGCGCGTGATCGCGGCCATCGTCATCGTGCTCGTACGCGTGCTGCGCTGGCGGATCGATGTCCGCGGGCTCGAGCACGTCCCACGCCGCGGTGGTGCGGTGCTGGCCTTCAACCACCACAGCTACGTCGACTTCCTCATGGTCGCCTGGCCGGTCGTGCGCCAGCTCCGCAGGCCGTTGCGCTTCCTCGCCAAGCGCGAGATCTGGTCGAGCCCGAGGGTCGGGTGGGTCGTGCGGTGGGCGGAGGCCGTCCCGGTCGATCGGGGCTCCGCTGCGGCTCGGGCGTCAGCCTTCGACGCCGCAGCCGATGCCCTGGACGCCGGCGATCTGGTCGCGGTCGCCCCCGAGCAGACCATCTCACCGAGCTACGAGCTGCTGCCGCTGCGGACCGGCGCCGCACGCATGGCGCAGCTCGCTGGCGTGCCGAGCGTGCCCGTCATCGGGTGGGGGACCCAGCGGGTGCTCCCCAAGGGGGGACGTGCGCAGGTGCGGACCCGGGTGCCGGTGACCGTGCGCTTCGGGACGCCGATCGAGGTCGCGCCCGACGAGGACCCGGTGGCGGCCACCGAGGTGCTCGCCGCGCGGATGCAGGAGCTCCTCGACGAGGTCCAGCGCAACTACCCGGACGGCACCCCACCTGGAGCCCCGTGGGTCCCGGCACGGCTCGGCGGTGGGGCGCCTGATCACGCCGAGGTGGTGCGGGCCCACCGTGAGCGTGAGCGCGGATGGACGCCGGGGTCGGGCCGCGACGATGGAGCAACGCCGGGCTCGGGCCGCGACGAGACCCGGCCGGGGGGCCAGGAGCGTGACGACGCTGGACCGCCGGCATCGGGCC
>JBKHDS010000075.1:0-8508 GCA_046541215.1 Nitriliruptoraceae bacterium | reverse complement strand
GCAGCACGCCGTACCCGACCAGCCGGAAGACGTGGGCGACGCCCCGCTCGGTCGCGATGGACCAGGTCGCCGCGTCGCTGCCGTAGGGTGTGCCGGTGGCGACCTCGATGAGGTCGAGCCACTCCGGCCGGCGGTTGAGCGCGTTCGGCATGACCGCAACGGTCCGCGGCGGGACGCCCTCGCAGGCCACGACACCGGCGGCGAGCGAGCCCGTCTGACGGACGATACGCGGCAGGCTCGAGGTGAGCAGCCCCTCGGCGTCGCTCTCGCCGGCCAGCGACAGCGCGATCTCCAGCAGGACCTGATGGTCCGAGCGGTCCATCACCCGGTTCCCTCCCGGAGCTCGCCACCCTGGCGCCTGTCGGGGTGCTGCAGGCGTCTGGTCGGCCGGTGGCTGGAGCGCTCAAGCGCTCCCTCGCGCCGGCCTGCGACGGCTGGCCCGGGCACCCTCGGCGACTCACGACGCCGCGGCCGCCGGCAGCGAACGCTGCGCCACCTCGGCGACCGCCGCGCTGATGGCGCGGCCGAGGTCGCGTGGGCGCGCGCTGACGGACCCGATGCCGCGCAGGGCGAGCCCTTCAGCAGCCCCGGCCGCCGCGACCGTCGAGGGTTCCTGCACCAGCACGACCCCACCCGCGGCCGCGACGCGCTCCGCGCCGGCTGCACCGTCCGGCCCTGCGCCGCTGAGCACCACAGCCACCGTGCTGCGGCCCGCGACGGTGAGCGCGGTGTCCAGGAGCCCGTCCAGCGCCCGCGTGGTACGCGCCTCGTCCGCGGTCTCGATCACGGCGACCGTCCCGTACTCCCGCTGGACGAGCCGAGCGGCCAGCTCGCGCGCCGGCGCGAGGTAGACGATCCCCGCGCGCAGCCGGGTACCCGTGGCCAGCATCTCGACCGGGAGCCTGGAGTGACGGCGGAGTCGGTCGAGCAGCCGCTCGGCGATCCAGGTGGCGTGCAGCACGTACGCCAGGACGGGCGCGGCCAGATCCCGCGGTAACGTTGCGAGCACCTCGACGAGCGCGTCGGCGGCACCCGCGTTCCCGCCCATGACCACCAGCGGTGCCCCGGCGAAGGCCGGCGCCTGCCTCGGCCGGGATGCCAGCGCGGGCAGCAGCTGCAACTGCCCGGCGACGCGGTCGTCCACGAACATCGCGGTCGCTGCGTGGAGGTGGCGGAACCGTTCGATGACGGCCGCCTCGTCCTCGCGCCGGACGGTGAGATCGACCCCGCCTGCGCGAGCCTCGTGGGCGTAGGTGCGGTCGGTACCCGCCTCGCGGGTCACGGAGACGAGCTCCGGTGTCACCTCGATGTGCAGACGGATCAGGTCGGCGGCATCGGACAGCATGTTCGGCTCCTCGCGGATGTGGGATGGCCCGGTGCTCGTCGACGCTACGGACGGGCTCTCCAGCTGGGCTCGAGCCGACCTCAAGTTGCGCTCAACTCCGTCGGCCGTACGGCCGAGAGGTCATCGCAGGAACCGGCTCAGGGTCCAGGCTCCCGCGGTCGATGGTCGGGGCAGACGACGGGGGCGCCGATCCCGTGGGAGACGACAGGAGCGGCGATGGACGACTTAGCCAGGGACGCTTCGCACGCGGCGCAGGCACCCGCGTGCGTTCTCGACCCCGGACGCCTGGCCCTGCTGCGCGCGGAGCTGCCTGATGCCGCCGTGGTCGTCCACGTGCTCGGCCTGTACCGCGACACGCTCGCGGAGCGCATCGCCGACATCGCGCGAGCCGCCGACCCCGAGCAACGCCGCCGGGCCGCCCACGCGCTCAGATCCTCGAGCCTGCAGATCGGTGCCGAGGAGGTGGCTGAAGCGGCGTGGCACGCCGGCCGTCAGATCGAGCCGGCGGCGCTGGCCGCGCTACGGTCGGCGGCGGCCCGCCTCGACCGACGGCTCGATCAGGAACTGACCGGTACCGGCGCCTCCGCCTCGACCAGCGAGCGCGCGAGCCGGTAGCCCACGCCGCGGACGGTCTCGACGCTCGGCGCGGCCCCGGCGTCCGAGAGCTTGCGGCGCAGGTTCGACATGTGGACGTGCAATAGGTGGTCGTCGTCCGACCACGGGTCACCCCACACGTTGCGCAGCAGCTCGCGCCGGGAGAACACCATCCGCGGCCGCGAGGTCAGCAGCGTCAGCAGATCGAACTCCGTACGCGTCAGCTCCACCTCCCGGTCGCCGACGTGGACGAGCCGAGCGGCGACGTCGAGGCGGAGCTCTCCGAAGCGACGGATCTCGGTCGCGGCGGCGGCTGCGCCCTGCCGTGGGCGGCGCAGGACCGCGCGGATGCGGGCGACCAGCTCGAGCGCCGAGAAGGGCTTGGTGACGTAGTCATCGCCGCAGACCGAGAGGCCGACGACCTTGTCGACCTCGGTGTCCTTGGCGCTGACGATGATCACGTACGTGTCGCCGAAGGCACGCACCGCCCGGCCGACGTCGAGTCCGTCCATGTCGGGCAGCCCGAGGTCGAGCAGGACCACGTCGGGTCGCAGGCGCTCCGCGGCCTCGACCGCAGCCGCACCGTTGCTGACCGCGGTGACCGCGAACCCCTCGCCGCGCAGCACCGGGACCAGGTAGGCGACGATCTCCGGTGCGTCCTCGACGACGAGGATCTCGGGTGCTCGTTCGGGCATATCCGACCTCCGGGGCACGCAGCCGCACCCCTCCATCGGCACTGGGCAGGTGCGGCTCAAGGTGTTGGTGCCCCGCGGCCCTCCAGGCGGGGGGTCGGCACGTTGAGGAGCTCTTGAGGTGGGCTCACGGGGGGCTTGAAGGAGGCTGCGTAGCGTCCGGTCCGAAGCATCCCACCGAGGGGTGCGGCGAGCGAGGAGCCGTCGTCGTGGACACCATCACCCAGCCACAGCACCGCGAGCTGACCTCCGCCGGTCGGCAGATCATCGGCACGGCGTCCGCCCCCGGGCTGGCACCGGAGGCGACCATCGCGTACCGGTCCGCCCCGGGCGGCCCGCAGCGTCGGTGGCGGGATCTGAGCGTGAGGACCCGGCTGCACGCGGTCCTGCTCTCGATCAGCGCCGGCGTGCTGCTCATGAGCGGCGTCGCCTTCGTGCAGCTCAGCGGCCTCCTCGATGCCGTCGGCGCCCTCGAACAGGACGTCATCGATCCGCTCGAGCAGTTGCCATGGCTCGTGGCCAGTGCGAACGAGCAGCACCGCGCCCTGTCGGTGGCGGCCCTGGACCCGGACGCCTCGCTGGCGGAGCTCGAGCGGACCGTCACGAGCACCGGCGAGGACGTCGCCGAGCGGCTCGCGTCGCTGCAGGCGGTGAACCTCGACACGGCCGGTCGCGACGCTCTCGACGCGGTCTTTGACGCCTGGTCCGCCTACGACGCGGGTGTGGTCGCGACCCTCACCGCGCTCGCGGACGGGTCCTCGGCGCAGGCCACCGAGGAACTGCGGCGCGCCGACGAGGTGGGCTACCGCGAGCTCACGGCGGCGCTTGCCACGCTCAACGACCAGCTCATCGACCGTTCCGACCGTGAGAGCGGCGCCGCCATCGTCCGCGTCACCGCGATCCGCGTGCTGCTGGTCGGGGCCTCGGTGCTGCTGTCGCTGGCGGCGGTCGTCGCGGCGCTGCGGCTCAGCCGTGCCATCACCCGGCCCCTGCGCGAGGCCGTGCAGGTGCTCGAGCAGGTGCGCGACGGGGATCTGACCGCGCGCGTCGAGGTGGCCAGCTCCGACGAGTTCGGGCAGCTCGGCACCGCGCTGAACGAGACCACCGCCCAGCTCGGGTCGACCCTCGAGGTGATCGCCGACAACGCCAACACCCTGGCCGCAGCCGCCGAGGAGCTGACCGTCATCGGGACCCAGCTGCACGGCACCGCGACGACGACCACCGACCAGGCCACCAGCGTGGCCTCGGCGACGGAGCAGGTCAGCCAGAGCATGGCCACGATCGCCAGCGCGAGCGAGGAGATGGGGGCCGCGGTCGACGAGATCGCCCGCAGCGCCAGCGAGGCCACCGGTGTCGCCGAGCGTGGGGTGGGTGTGACCGCCACGGCCGGCGAGACCATGAGCAAGCTCCAGGTCTCGAGCACCGAGATCGGCGAGATCGTCACGCTCATCAACGAGATCGCCGGGCAGACCCACCTGCTCGCCCTCAACGCCAGCATCGAGGCGGCTCGGGCCGGCCAGGCCGGCCGCGCGTTCGCCGTCGTGGCTGACGAGGTCGGCCAGCTCGCCCGCCGCACCGCGAAGGCCACCGACGACATCACCACGAGGATCGAGGTCATCCAGACCGACGCGGACGCCTCGGTGGAGGCGCTGCGCGCCGTGACGGAGACGATCGGTGAGATCAGCCAGCTGCAGACCGTCATCGCCACCTCGGTCGAGGAGCAGGCCTCGACCACGAGCGAGATCGCTCGCAACGTGACCGAGGTCGCCGAGGCCACGGGCTCGATCAGCGAGACGATCCAGGAGGTCTCGGAGGGGTCGAGCCAGACCCGGCAGGCGGCCGGCACCACGGCCGAGTCGGCGGAGTCGCTGGCCGAGCTCGCCGAACAGCTGCGCACCGCGCTCGTCAGGTTCCGGTACTGATGGCCGCCGGGAGCCTCCCCGTGTCCGCGTACCGGTCCCCGCAGGTGACCTCGTGTGGTGGTGCCCGTGTCCGTGTCGGTGACCTGCGTGAGCTCGCCCCGTCCACCGGCACCGCCGCCCCGCTCCCCGCGCAGGAGCCGGTCCTCGACCGGGCCGTGCTCACCCGCCTCGCGGCGTGCCTCGGAAGCCGTGAGATCGCCCGCACCTACGTCGAGGTGGTCCTCCTCCACGGCCCGGGTTGGTGCGATCGTGTGCATGACGCCGTGGAGCGGGAGGACGTCACCGGACTCCGTAGCCACCTCGCCGCTCTGCAGGAGCAGGCCCGCTTCCTGGGCCTGTCCCGCCTGACCGCCACCTGCATGGCCGCCGAGCGCGAGCTCGGTCCCGGCGGTGCCCACGAGCACGAGGCGGTCGCCTCCGGCGCCTTGCGCTGGTGGGGCCGTGCCGTCACCGACGAACTCGCCATCGGGTTCGCCCGCCTCACTCATGATCGGAGCCTGCTGTGACCGCCACCGCCGCCATCCTCGACCTCCCGGTGCTCGCGCCGCTGCCGCGCACGGCGGCGAGCACCGGCTCACCCGGGTCGAGACGGAGGGTGCTCGTGATCGACGATGATCCGATCATCTGTCTGCTCGCGACCGAGGCGTTGCAGCACGCCGGCTTCGAGGTCGCCACCGCCGGGACCGCCGAGGAGGGGGCGAGGCTGCTCGATGACCACGGTGCGGACCTCGTGCTGCTCGACGTGCTGCTGCCGGGGGGGTCCGGCCTGCAGCTATGCCGCTCGCTGCGCGCCGAGCCGGCCACCACCGAGCTACCGGTGGTGGTGATGACCGGGCTGCGCGACGACGACATCATCGAGGAGGCCTTCGACGCCGGCGCGACCGACTTCCTGCGCAAGCCCCTCGAGGGCCCGCTGCTGGTCCACCGGCTCCGGTTCGCGCTCCGCGCCGCCGGGACCCGGCTCGATCTCGCGCGGCGCGAGAACCTCCTCGCCGACGCGCAACGCCTCGCCAGGTTGGGTACCTACGAGATCGACCTCGTGGCCCACGAGCAACGCTGGAGCGCTGAGCTGCCGGCGCTGCTCGGGCTCGAGGAGACCGACCCGGACGCTGACGTGCGTGGCTTCCTCGGCGGCGTCGACCCGGAGGAGCGCCGGGAGCTACGCCGGCTGCGCCACGGCAACCTGCGCGGAGCCGGGACCGCCCCGGTGGAGGAGCTCTCCTACCGCTGCCGCCGTGCGGACGGGACCTCGGCGTGGTTGCACGAGCGGGTGACGCTCGAGCGTGATGCCGACGGGCGCCCGCAGGTGCTGCGGGGGATCGTGCAGGACCTGACCGATCGGCGGCGCGACCATGAGATGATCGAGTACCTCGAGCGGCACGATCCGGTCACCGGGCTGCTCAACCGGCAGGGCTTCGTGCAGGCGGCCGAGCAGGTGCGCTCCTGGAGCAGCGAGCGGCGTGGCCGCCTGGCCCTGGCGCACCTGTCCTTCGAGCGGCTCGATGAGCTGGAGGCCGCGCTGGGCGCGCAGGCCACGGAGGAACTGCTCGCGACCCTGGGGGCGCGGCTGCACCACGCGATCCAGCGTTACCAGGAACGCGCTGCGGGTTCGGTCCCGATCGTCTACGGGCGGTGGGACTCCTCGTCCTTCGCGCTGCTCGTCGGTCGGGCGCCCGAGGCGGCCGAGGTCCGGCTCCTCGCCGAGGAGCTGCTGCACCACCTGACCAGCACCGTCGAGCTCCGGGGGCGCGCGATCGTCCCGACGGCACGGATCGGGATCGAGCTGAGCGCGAGCGCGGACGAGAGCGTGCACGAGCTGTTCCGCCGGGCCGAGCACGCCTGCCGGTTGCCCGGGGTGGCGCCGGTGCGCTTCCATGACCCGGTCCTGGCCGCGGAGGCCGATCGCCGGCTGTCCCTCGAGCACGATCTGCGCCGCACGCTCGACGCGGGCGAGCTCGAGCTCCACTACCAGCCTCAGTACGACGCCGATGGTCGGCTGCGCAGCTTCGAGGCGCTGGCCCGGTGGGAGCACCCCCAGCACGGCTGGGTGCGGCCGGACGTGTTCATCCCGATCGCTGAGTCGCTCGGGTTGACCGCGACGCTGACGGACTGGGTGCTCGACCAGGGGCTCGCCCAGTTGGCCCGCTGGCGCCGGGAGGGTTTCGCCGATCTCCGGCTGGCCGTCAACGTCTCGGCCTCGGACGTCACCCCGGACCTCGAGGAGCGTCTCGTCGGTGCGCTGCGACGGCACCGGCTGCCGGCCGGCGCGCTCGAGGTGGAGCTCACCGAGTCCCTGCTGCTGGAGAGCGCCTCAGCCGTGGAGGAGGTGCTCGCCCGCCTGCGCGCCCAGGGGATCCGGCTGGCGCTGGACGACTTCGGGACCGGCTACTCGTCGCTGAGCTACCTGACGCGTCTGCCGATGGACGTGCTGAAGATCGACCGCTCCTTCGTGCGGCAGCTCGGGGAGCCACGCGCCGACGCCATCGTGCGCGCCATCGTCTCGCTGGCGATCGCGCTCGAGCTCGAGGTCGTCGCCGAGGGCGTCGAGACCGAGCGGCAGCGCGCGCACCTGCTCGGCCTGGGGTGCACCTGCCTCCAGGGGTACCTGCTGGCCGCACCGGCACCGGCTGCGGCCAGCGCCGAGCTGCTCGCGGCGGCGGTCCCGAGCCTGGCGGCGTGATCAGCCCAGCGGGTTCCGCGCGTCGTTCGACGAGCTGCACAGGCTGGCCAGCACGATGGTCTTGTTGTACAGCTCGAGGAAGCGGTCGCCCGCACTGCAGACCTCGCCGATCGTGAGAGCGCCGGCGAGCGTTCGACCCTTGGCGACGGTCCCCAGCTCGGCAACGAAGCGGTCGCCGAGGAAGAGCGCTCGGGAGATGCAGTCCAGGAGCAGGGTCACCTCGGTCCCGCCACCCTGGCAGCCTCCGAGCTGGTCGGTGACCGCCGCGGCTGCGGCGAGCAGGCTGGCCTCGTCGCCGTGCAGCAGGTGCACGAAAGCGCCCTGCGGGATCTCGCCGACGCACACCAGCGCGTCACCCCGTCGCGCGATGGGGTCGCGGACGACGACCTCCTCGTCGAGCTTCACGATGCCCAGGGGGTAGGACGCCGCGACCGCGGCGAAGTCCGTCCAGTCCGGTGCATGGACGGCGTGCGACTCCACCAGCTGGGTGTAGCGCTCGGCTGCGGGCGCATGGTCGAGCTCGTGGACGGTCCGCCCCGACGAGGCGGTGATCTGGAGCGGCGCACCGACCGGCTGCCAGCCATGGGCCACGCCGACGCAGCTCGGCAGGTCGAGGACGCCGACCACGGCCGCGTCGCTGCGCACGCCGCGGTTGTCGAACACGCAGGGCCGGCGCTGGAAGCTCAGCGATCCGGCACCGCCGCCGAGGTAGCTGCCGAGCAGACCCATGCGGTCGAAGAGCCCCTCGAGGAGGCCATCGAGGTGCTCGGCGGTCGCGTCGGCGAACACCACGGTGGTCGGGTCCCTCAGCGCCCCAGGGTCAAGGCCATCGGCGAGGGCGGCGCGCACCGCGGCCTCGTCCTCACTGAGGTGCTCCACCAGGACGGTGTTGAGCTCGGCGGAGAGCCCGATCAGCACCGCTCCGCGGTCCGACCAGCGGTGGTCGAACACCACCGCCGGGAAGACGCCGCCGATGATCGGCAGCGGCGCCCGGGACAGCATCGCGTCGAGGTCGGTGGCCGGGGGCGTGCCCTTCTCGGCGAGCAGGACGATGGCCGACCGCACCCCCTCCGTCGCAGCCAGCCGGTCGAGGGCCTGCTCGAGGGAGGTCACGTCGGACCGGTCGAGGGTCACGAGCATCGCGGGTCTCCTCCCTCGAGGGGTGACGGTCGGACGGCGTGCCACCCCCATCGGCACGTCGTCGGGCCCCTCAAGAAGGCCGCGGATGGTCGCGTGCGGCGTTCCACCCGGCCGGGTCGCGCTCGGTCCGGCTCA
>JBKHDS010000074.1:0-8647 GCA_046541215.1 Nitriliruptoraceae bacterium | reverse complement strand
CGCCGACCTCGGCCTCGAGGTCGTGCTCGACGCCGCGGGGGGCGGGGACGACCGGATCCGCGCGGCCGTGCGACGTGTCCTGCTCGCACCGCCCGACGACGCCGAGGTCGTCCGCCGCCGGCAGGGGGTGGTGGCCGATGCGCTGGCGGTCCCCACGACCGTGCGCGAGCTGTACGAGGTGATCACCGAGGGCCTGGAGGCCGCCCAACGCTCCTCGGTCGGGCTGTTCCGGGACGCCCCCGACCCGCTGGTGCGGCGCGGGGTGGAGCGGCTCGGGATCCACGTCCGCGTGCTACGGCAGGTCCGGACGCTGCTCGAGGCCAGCCGACCCCGCACCACCGGGACGGCATGGCGGTCCCTGGTCGACGACGCGGTCGCCACCTTCGACGAGCCGCACCTGACGGAGATCGAGGACCACCTCGAGGTGCTGACCTTCACCCGCGGGGTGCAGTTCAAGGCTCGGCTCGGTCGGGGTGGGCTGCCCACCGGCCACGTCCTGCAACGGCCGCGGGACCTCGGGTGGCTGGCCCGCGCCCGCGACCGCACCGGTGCGAGCGGCGCCTCCTTCGACCTGGCGGACCGGGACGACGCGGGGCTGGACGCGCTCGCCCGCTGGCGTGACCAGGCGCTGGCGCCGGTCGCCGCGGTGCTGGTCCGTGCCGGTGACGACCTCGACCGGCTGCTGACCGAGCTCAGGGAGGAGCTCGCCGTGCTGGTCGGCGCGGTCAACCTCGACGCCCGGCTCCGGGCGGCAGAACGGCCCGTGTGCCGGCCCGAGGTGGTGGACGCGGGTGCCGGTGCGTGGCCGGTGCTCGCCGCCGACGGTCGGGTCGATCCGGCGCTCGCCCTCAGCACGACCGGCGAGGTGGTCGGCAACGACCTCGCGCTGGACGGTGCGGCGCTGACGGTCGTGACCGGCGCGAACCAGGGGGGCAAGTCCACGTTGCTGCGCAGCCTCGGGTCGGCCCAGCTGTTGCTGCAGGCTGGTCTGCCGGTCCCGGCGGTGCGCTACCGCGGGCAGCTGGTGGGCGCGGTCCACACCCACTTCGGTCGCGAGGAGGACCGGGACCTGGCCCGGGGCAAGCTCGAGGAGGAGCTCGAGCGCATGCGGCGCACCGCCGAGGTGCTGCGGCCCGGTGACCTGCTGCTGCTCAACGAGTCCTTCGCCGCGACCAACGAGCGGGAGGGCTCCGAGCTCGCCCACGGCGTGATCCGCGGCTGCCTCGACGCAGGCGTTCGGGTGGTGGCGGTCACCCACCTGTTCGAGCTGGCCGAGCGGCTGCACCGCAGCGAGCAGCACCGCGCCGCGTTCCTGCGCGCCGAGCGCGTCGAGGACGGTGGCCGGACCTTCCGGGTGACGCCCGGCGCGCCGCTGGCGACCAGCTTCGGCCAGGACCTGTACCGGCGCATCCTGGGCCGGGACCCGGGTCAGCCGCAGGGCGGCTCGTAGGGCTCGTTCCGCAGGTGCACCTGCCACTCCTCCTCGGTGATGCCGTCCACCACCGGGGCGCAGACCCGCTCGATCGCCGCCTCCTCGTCCAGGGTCCACAGCCAGACCCGGCCCGCGGCGCCGCCCGCCGCCAGCCGGCGTCCGTCGGGGTGGAAGCCGACCGTGTAGACCGGGCTCGGATCCGAGCCGAGCACCGCGATCTCCTGCGGTGCAGCCGGGTCGGACAGGTCCCACACCCACGTCCGGCCGTCCACCACCGCGCCCGCAAGGCGCTCGCCCGCCGGGTCCCAGGACAGGTCGTAGATCCGGCCCGACGGCCCGACGATCGGCTCGCCGACCTGCGCCGGTGCGGCCGGGTCGCGCACGTCGTAGAGCACCACCTCGGCGTCGGTCCCGGAGGTCGCGAGCAACGTGCCGTCCGGGGAGAAGGCGACCCCGTAGGCCTCGCTCGTGAAGCGCTCCAGCCGGGCGAGGTCGGACGGTGCCTCAGGGTCGCTGAGGTCGACGAGGTAGACGTCGTTGTCGGCGCTGGCCACCGCCAGCACCTCGCCGTCGGGGCTGACGTCGAGGTTCAGCACGATCTCGGTCGGGGTGTCGATGACCGACAGCAACCTCGGTGCGGCCGGGTCGTCGACGTCCCAGACGCGCACGTCGGTGTCGGATCCACCCGCGAGCAGGACCCGGCCGTCGGGGGTGAAGGTCACCGTCTCCACGAGCTGGTCGCTGCCGCCGAGGGGCGGGGCGAGCGGCCGCGGGTCGGTCGGATCGGAGGCGTCGAGCAGCACGACCTCGCCGGTGAGGGTGCCCTGGGCGAGCACCTGCCCGTCGGGTGAGAGGGCACCGCCGCCGCTGAACACCGGCCCGTCGGCGGGCGAGGGCACCGGCGGGGCCAGCGCCGCCGGCGGTGCGTCCTGGGTGACGTCGAACACGCCCGTGGCCCCGCCCGCGAAGGCCGCCATCCGGGTGCCGTCGGCGCTGAAGTCCACCCCCCAGACCCGGCCGGGCAGCTGGGTCGGCAGGGTGCGGTCGAGGTCCCACCGCCGGGCGTGCCCGTCCACCCCGGCGGTGAGCAGGGTCGGCGGGGCGTCGGTGAAGGTCACGCTCGTCAGGCCGCCGGGGTGGGGGATGTCGCTGACCGGGGTCCAGTCCCGCCGCTGCCACAGCCGCAGCTGACCGTCGGAGCTGCCGGCCGTCAGGTGGCGACCGTCGGGGGAGAAGGCCAGCGCGTTGACCCAGCTGCCGAAGGTCGCCTCCGGCAGGTCGATCGGCTCCGGTGGGGTCACGGTCAGGTCGTAGGCGTGGACCGTGCCGGCTCGCGAGCCGGCGACGAGCACCGTGCCGTCCGGCGCGAAGGCGACGCTCAGGACGGAACGGTCGGTCGGGGTGAGGGTCGTGACGAGCTCGGGAGCCTGCGGGTCGGTGACCTCCCACAGCAGCACCTCGCCGAGCTCGGTGCCGACGGCGACCAGGTCACCCTCGGGTGCGTGCGCGACCGACCAGGTGATGTCGTCGGCGGGGAGGAGCGGCAGCGGCTGCGGAGCGCCCGGCGCGCTGAGGTCGTAGCGGAAGGCACCGTCGCCGAGCCCGGCGGCGAGCAGCTCCCGCCCATCGGGGCTGACCGACAGGCCCTGGATCGGCCCTTCCAGGCCGGTGAGCTCCACGCCGGTGGGCTGCGGCCGTGCCGGGTCGCGCACGTCCCACAGGCTGATGCGGGCGGCCGTGTCGCCGACCGCGAGCAGCCGCGCATCGGGGGTGAGCGCCAGGGCGTAGATCTCCAGGTCGGGATCGTCGAGCTCGATCAGCCCGGCTCGTTCGAGCGGTGCGCGGCCATCCTCGGCGGTCAGCAGCTGGACGTGGGCGTCCGCGGAGCTGCCGAGCGCCAGCAGCCGCCCGTCGGTGCTGGCCACCAGCGCGGTCGACCCGGGCCCGCCGAGCACCCGGCCACCGAGCGGGGAGATCGCGGCGTCCAGCAGGGCCGAGCGGGCTTCGGTGGTCGGCGCGATCCGGAACCCGGCGGCTGCGAGCTCAGCGGCCAGGGACGGGTCGGTCTCGGCGAGACGGTCGGCGCTCACCGACAGCTGCCGGGACAGGGCCTCGTCGCGGGCCTGCAGCGCGTCGGAACGGGCCGAGGCGGCGACCACGGCGAGCGTGCTGGCCAGCACCGCGAACACGGTCGTGACCGCCACCAGCAGGCGCAGCCGGTGGGTCCGCAACTGCTCGGCCGCGGCGGTCGCCTCGGCCTGCGCGACGCTGGCAGCGAGGAAGCTCTCCTCGGTGCGGGTCAGCTGGAGACGAGCGGGAGCGGGCATCCCGTTGGCAGCCCGAGGCGGAGGGGCCCCGGTGGCCGCGCGCATCGCGTCCAGCAGCACCCCGCGCGCCAGCGCCGAGGGATCACGATCGCTGTCGAGCCACAGCTGGGTCGCCTCGGCGATGCGGCGGTGTAGCCGGATCGCGTCGCGGGCCTCCTCGATCCACGCCTGCAGGCGTGGCCAGGCCACCAGCAGCGCCTCGTGGGTGATCTCGACCGTGCTCTCCTGCGCCGTCAGCAACCGAGCGGCGATGAGCGGCTCGAGCAGATCGGAGACGTCGCGGCCGTCCCCGGGCGGCAGCAGGCCCTGGAGCTCGTCGTAGGTGGCGACCCGGCGGGTGGCCAGGGTGCCGTTCTCGACGTGCACGAGCCGCAGCAGCACCTCGCGGATCAGGCGCTGGTCGTCGGGCGAGGCCGCTTCGTACACCGTCTCGGCGGACCGCTCGATCGCGCCCCGCACCCCGCCGGCGGCCTCGTAGTCCAGGACGGTCAGCTGCCGACCCCGGGCGTGGCGGTAGGTCTGCAGCAGGGCGTGGGAGAGCAGCGGCAGCGACCCGACGTCGTGCTGGCCGGCCATCGAGGACGCCGGGACGAAGTCGCGCAGCAGCAGCGAGACCAGGTCGGGGTCGAGGCTGACCCCGACCTGGCGGGCGGGCTCGAGGATGGCGCGGCGAAGCTCCTCGCGGTCCATCGGCCCGATGAGGACCTGCGCGTCCTCGAGGAGGTCGCCCAGGACGCCGGTGGCCACCAGGTCGCCGTAGAAGTCGATGCGCAGCGTCAGCACCGCCGCGGCCGGTTCGGCGGCGGTGGGTGCGCACCACTCGCTGAGCTCGTGCAGGAACCGGCGGCGCTCGGCGTCGTCGGAGCAGGCGGTGAACAGCTCCTCGGCCTGGTCGACCAGGACCACCGGCATCCGGCCGTCGACCGCGGCTGCCGCCACGGCGTCGTGAGCGGCCCGGAGCCGGGCGGTCGGTGTGCTGCCGGGGGTGCACGCGGCCACGGCATGGCCGCGGTCCTCGAGCGCTGGTCGCAGCCCCGCATGCAGCAGCGAGGACTTCCCCGATCCGGACGGGCCGACCAGGACCAGCAGGTTCGCCCGCGTGGGATCGGCGAGCCGGGCCAGCAGCCGCGTCAGCGCTCGGTCCCGCACCGCCTCCCGCCCGAAGAACCGGTCCGCGTCCTCGCGGCCGAAGGGCTCCAGGCCGAGGTAGGGCTCGCGTGTCTCGGCGGGTCGGGTGCCGTTCGTCCGGAACCGCGCGAGCACCTCCAGCCACGCTGTTGCATCGTCGATGCCGAGCTCGCCGAGCAGCGCCGCGAAGGTCGGGTACTGGGCCGGGAAGGGCAGGTTGTCCGCCCGGCACCAGCCGCTCAACGTCGACGGGCTCGAGCCGATCGCCTTCGCGAGGTCGCGGAGGCTCCGGCCGCTGCGGTGCCGCAGCGCGGTGAGGGCCTCCCCGAGCTCCTGGCGCGTTCGGAGCTCCTCCGGCCGCAGCAGGATCGTCGTGTCGGGGTGGAGGTCGGGCGCCGAGGACATCGCCGGGAGCCTAGTTGCTGCTCGCGTTCAGGCCGCTGCCGGCTCGCCGGGCGCACGGTCCGGCGAGGGCGTCCGAGGTCGTCCAGGGGCGTGCGAGCGCGTCCGAGGTTGTGCGAGGTCTGCGGGTGGGCTGGCGTGGTGCGGCCCGGTCGGTTTCGCTGTCCGTGGCCGAACCATCAGGGGCGGGTGAGCCGGTGGCGAACGGGGGGCGCCATCGGCCAGCCCGCTCCGTGATCCGCGGTGGGCCGCGTCGCCGCGACGACCCGTGCCCGGTCCACGAGCTGTGGGCGCGGGCGCGGCAGGCCTTCCGTGACTCGCTCGCGAGGACCACCTTCGCCGAGGTTGCCACCGTCGCCGGGGAGGTGGACGACACCGTCCACGTCTGAGGAGCCTGCTGGGGTGTAGCGTCGGGTCCAGCCGACCGCGGGTGCCGCGCCCGCAGCAGGGGAGGACATGAACGGACCGACGGCACCGGGTGGCGGACCCGTTCCCGGGTGGTACCCGGACCCCCTTGCTCCGGGCTCCGGTCGGCTGCGGTGGTGGGACGGGACGGGCTGGATGAGCAACCACCGCCTGCCGTTCGGTCCGGCGGAGGGGACCGGTGCCACCGCCGAGCCGTCGTCCGCCTCCGGGTGGACGGCGCAGGGCTCCGGCGGGTCCGCGCAGGCGGTCACGGTCGACCCGTGGCTGTGGCAGTCCATCGTCGCGACCCTGTTGGGCTTCCGGCCTGCGGGCATCGTCGGCCTCGTCTTCGCATCCAGGTCCCAGGCCGCGGCCGCAGCCGGGGACCTCGCTGGCGCCCGGCGCTACGCCGACACCGCGCGGACCTGGACGTTGGTCGCGGTCGGGCTCGCCGTGCTCGGGCTGATGGGTCTCCTCGTCCTGATCGCGGTGATGGGCGTCATGGTCCTCTGGCTGTGAGGCTCGGCTGACCCCGGACCTTCCACCTTCGGAGGTTGCCGTGTCCGTGCGACCTGTTGCCGCGATCGTCCGAGCCCCCTCCCCGCGGCTCGCTCAAGGGGAGCTCACCCACCTCGAGCCCGCCCCGATCGACGCGGTCCGGGCCGCGGCGGAGCATGCTGGCTACGTCGCGCTGCTCGAACGGCTCGGCCTCGAGGTCCTGCACGCACCGGACCTGCCCGATCATCCCGACGGGGTGTTCGTGGAGGACACCGCCGTGGTCGTCGATGATCTCGCCGTCCTCGCCCGCCCGGGAGCGGCCTCCCGTCGAGGCGAGGTGGCGAGCATCTCCGCGCTACTCGCCGCCCGCGGCTACCGCATGGTGGCGATCGAGGCGCCCGGCACGCTCGACGGCGGCGACGTGCTGCAGGTCGGCCGGACCGTCTACGTGGGGCGGACCACCCGCACCGACGACGACGCGATCGCGCAGCTTCGCGCCGTGCTGGCACCGCTCGGGCGCGAGCTGGTGCCGGTCACGGTGCGGGGCATGCTCCACCTGAAGTCCGCAGCGACCGCGCTGCCCGATGGCACGATCGTGGCGGTGCCCGGCACGATCGACGAGGCGGCGTTCGCTGGCCGGGAGGTGCTGCACGTGCCCGAGCGCAGCGGCGCGGACGTCCTGCTCGTCGGGGAGACGGTCGTGATCGCCGCCAGCGCTCCGCGTACCGCGGCGCTGCTGGCCGAACGGGGCGTCGAGGTGGTGTCGATCGACATCGCCGAGCTGGAGAAGGCCGAGGCGGGCGTCACCTGCCCCTCGATCCTGCTGACCTGATCCGTAACGCCCCGGACCCGCCGTACCGCCCCGGACCGGTCGAGGACAGGCTCAGCCGACGGTGAAGGTGACCTCGTCGTACTCGATGCGGTCACCGGACTCGGCGTCGTCGATGAACACCACCACGGTCCAATCGCCCGGTGTCCAGAAGGTCTCCTCGAAGGAGAACTCCGCCCAGTCACCGAGGGTCCCGCCCTCGGTGAACCCGCTCAGCGTCGGGGTGCTGTTCTGGCCGTGGAAGGCGTCGTACTGGATGTTCGCCTCGAAGGTGTCCGAGCAGCCGACGACCTCCACCGTCACCGGGCCGGGGCCGGCCTCCAGGCTGGCCGGATCGCCGCTGTCGGGGAACACGATCACCGCACCCGGCGAGGAGGTGGCGACCGCATCGCAGTCGATCGCCTCGTGCGCGCCGGCGGCCATGCGGTGCTCACCCGTCCCACCCTCGCCGTCGTCGGCGGCCGGCTCGGGCTCGGGTTCGGTGGTGCCGTCCGTGGTGGCCTCGTCCTCGGCCACCGCATCGGCGCCCGCCTCGGTGCCGTCCTCCTCGCCGTCGCTGACCGTCGTTCCGTCGGCCGCATCCGCGTCGGTCCCCTCGATCTCGACCGACCCCTCCTCTCCGCAGGCCGCGACGCCGAGCGACAGGCAGACCAGGAGCACCAGCAGGCGCGAGCGGTGCGGGGCGCGTCGAGCAGCGGCGGGGGAGCGAGGGTGCACGGCGGCCTCCAGGACCGGTTGGGGGGCTACGGGTCACCGTAGTCGCTGGGCATGACGTGGCGGTGGTGCGCCCGCATGGCCTCAGCTGCCGTCGCGCCGGTGCACGCGACGTTCCACGACCCCGCGGGGCCGGAACGTCGCGCGCGGCTGCGGTGCGGGCAGGGCCCGACGCGTACCCCGCGGCTCGAGCCGACAGGCACGGGCCAGACAGAGCAGGATGATGCGGGCCTCCAGCCACGCGAAGTGCTCACCCAAGCACCGGCGGTTGCCCCCGCCGAAGGGCACGTAGGCGCCACGTCGCAGCTCCTGCTCGGGGGTGCGTTCCCACCGCCACGGGTCGAACCGCTCCGGGTCGGGGTACCAGCGGGGGTCGCGGTGGGTGACGTACTGGCTCACCAGGACGTGCGCCCCGCGCGGGACCCGGATCCCGTCGAGGTCGAGGTCCTCGAGCGCGATGCGGGGGGCGACCCACACCGGCGGCGCGAGCCGCATCGTCTCGCGCAGGACGTGACCGGCCACCTCGGCAGCCAGCACCTCGTCCACGCTCGGTGCGCGGCCCTCGGTCAGCCAGGCGCAGGCGTCCGCCTCGGCCTCCAGTGCCGCGCGGACCTCGGGGACGGTGGCGAGGTAGCACGGCGCCCAGGTCAGCACGTTCGCGGTGGTCTCGTGCCCGCTGAGGATGAGGGTCAGCACCTCGTCCCGGACCTCGTCGTCGGTCAGGGCCGTGCCGTCGTCGTCCCGGAGCGCGAGCAGCAGTCCGAGCAGATCGTCGGTGCGCTCGCCCTCCGGGTCGGTGGCCCGGCGCTGGGCGATGAGCGTCTCGGCGACCTCGGCGAGCTCGTCAGCCGCCCGGCGGAAGGCTCGGAACCAGGGCAGCGGGAGGTGGTCGAGCCGGTCGAGCCCGGGCAG
>JBKHDS010000073.1:0-8761 GCA_046541215.1 Nitriliruptoraceae bacterium | reverse complement strand
CGGACGGTGGGCCGCCCTGCCGGCGCTGGGACGCGACCACGCCGCGGCCCGCGCGGTCGCGGCGTCCTACGCGCGGGCCTACGTCGAGCACCACCTCGACCGGCGGCTGCGCTCCTACCCGGCGGTGCCGCGGCCCTGAGCGGGTCGCCGACCTGCCGGCCGGGGCGGGCCGGGGGGCACGTCGCTGCCGCAGACGCCGGCGAGCTCCGACGTGAGCCGGACCCAGTCTGGTCCGGGCAGCGCGGGCTCGGCCGCGTCGTCGACCAGCCGGAGCAGGCCGCCTCGCCGCCAGCCGGCGTCGGGGCGCCGCCGTTGGGCGGCGGTGGTCCACAGGTAGCGCGGCACGGTGGTCTCGGCGACGATCGCGCGCATCAGGCCGCCCGCCCGAGCGGCCGGGTACGCGGGGCGGGGTCGAGCAGCCCGACCTCCTCGGCCCAGCTCGCGACCCCCCGCATGCCGGTGGCCAGATCCACCGTGGGGACGTAGCCGAGCACCTCCCGCGCCCGGTCGATGCGGTAGCTGCCGGTGCGGGCCAGCAACCGCATGGAGGCGGCGCACAGCTCGCTGTGGCGACCGCGCGCCCGCTCAGCCCGGCCCACGGCCGCGGCCAGCGCGACCGCCATCGGGGTGGGCAGCCGGCGGGGCTGCCGGCCGACCATCGCCCCGAGCTCGCCGAGGTAGTCCGCCCAGGTCGTGGCCACACCGTCGGTGAGGTGGAGCACGTGACCGGCCGCGGCCGGCACCGCGATCGCCCGGACGAGCCCCTCCACGAGGTTGTCGACGTGGACGTGACTGCAGATGCCCCGGCCCCGGGCCGGCAGGATGGCCTGCCCCGCCCTGAGGTAGGCCAGGGGCAGCACCACCCAGGGCCGCGAGCCGGGGCCGTACACGTCGCCGGGACGGACCACGACCACCTCGAGCTCGGCCCGGGCATGCGCGGCGAGCGCGACCTGCTCGCTTGCCACCTTCGTGTCGACGTAGGCGTCGCCGGTGATCGTGACGGGATGGTCCTCGTCGACCCAGGCCGGGAGGTCGTAGCCGTGCACCACCACCGAGGACAGGTGCACCACCCGCCGCACCCCCGCCGCGGCGGCTGCGGCCAGGACCGCGCGGGTCCCGGCGACGTTCACCGCGTGCATCCGTGCGAGCGGCACGACGTTCGACACGATCGCCGCGGTGTGGACGACCGTGTCGACGCCGGCGAGGGCCCCGGTCCAGCCGGCCGGGTCGGTGACGTCCCCAAGGGTGATCGCGGCGTCCGGGGCGCCGGACCGGTCGATGCCGCGGGTCTCGACGCCGAGGGCGGTCAGCCGCGTCCGGAGCGCCCGGCCGATGAAGCCGCCAGCACCGGTGACCAGCACCGGGCCGGGGGGCCGTGGCGGAGGGCTGCCGGCCGGGCGTGCCCCGCTCGACGCCGAGGTCACCGCCGCGCCCCCGGGAGCGAGGGTGCCGCCAGGCCGCGGGGCCTGCCGGTGCCCGCGTCACCTCGGGCCGTGCTCGCACCGGCCGGTCCGGCCATGGCGTAGCGGGACCGCTCCTCGCGCAGGTCCCGGATGTAGCGCCAGTAGTCCACCTGCATCGTGTGCCGGGCGGAGCGCAGGTAGCGCCGGGACATCGCCCGCCGGTCCGCCTCGATCCACCGCCGCATGGTGCCACCAGAGGGCAGGGCCACCGCGCCGGAGAGGATCTCGGCGACCCACTCGCTCTGGTGCTCCAGCAGGGGCACGCTCGAGCCCACGGTCTGGATGAAGCCGAGCAGGAACAGCCCCGGGCGGTCCACGGGGACCACGCGCCGGTACAGCTCGAGCACGTTGTCCCGGACCTCGAGCACCTCGGCGTCCAGGAAGGGCAGCGAGACGTCGTAGCCGGTGGCCTCCACCAGCACGTCCACCTCCTCCTCGCGCCCGTCGGCGAAGCGCACCTCGGTGCCGTGCACGCCCGCGAGGTCACCGACCACCTCGATGTCGCCGTGGCCGACGTGGTCGTACAGCCGCGAGGACACGCTCGGGTGGGCGCCGAGGAGGCGGTGGTCGGGCCGTGGCAGCCCGCGGTCCTCGGGCCGGCCGACCGAGAGCCGGACGAGCAGCTCGTACAGCGCCCGCTCGAGGCGGAAGGGCAGCCGGGCCGTCAGCGGTGAGGAGAGCTGGTCGACCGGGCGGCCGAAGGCGTACTTCGGGATCACGTGGACGCCGTGCCGGGTGGACAGCAGCACCCGGTCGGCGATCGGGGCGGCGTCGCATGCGATGTCCAGCCCGGAGTTGCCGACCCCGACCACCAGCACGCGTTTGCCGGCGAAGACCGACGGCTCGCGGTAGTCGTGGGCGTGGAAGCGGAGCCCGTCGAACCCGTCCGCGAGCGGGAGCCGTCGCGGGGTGCCGTGGTGGCCGTTGGCGACGAGCACCGCACGGGTCGTGATGCTCGCCCCGTCGCCGGTCGCTACCTCCCACCCGCTGCTGCCGGGGGCGCCGGCGCCGGGCCGCGGCTGCACCGTGACCACCTCGGTGCGGAAGCGGATGCGGTCGGTCAGCCCGAAGTGGTCCGCGAACCCCTGGAGGTAGCGGGCCATCAGCTCATGGGAGGGGTAGTCCGGCCACTCGGCCGGCATCGGCAACGAGGGGAACTGGGTCCGGGGGCGGGAGCTGTTGAGGTGGAGGGTCTCGTAGGCGGCCGCTCCACCGTTGTCGTTGTCGATGCGCCACAGCCCCCCGACCATCGAGCCCTTCTCGAGGTGCTCGTAGGCGATGCCGCGGGCGGCCAGCGAGCGTGCCGCCGCCAGGCCCGCCGCGCCGGCGCCGATCACCACCGCCTCGGTGTCGAGCTGCCCGGACGCGTGCTCCACCATGCTGCCGTCCTCCCAGACGCTCCCGCGCGGAGCATAGGCACCTGCCGGGTCCATGGAACGGCGAACGTGCGAACGTTCCGGCGGCGCCCCTCGGTGCCGTGGCGTCGAGCCCGCAGGGTCCCTGTCCGGACCGGCGCTACGTCCCCGGATCCCGTCGGCCTGCCACCTCGACGCACGTCGGCGCTAGCGTGCGGCAGGGTCGGGTCCCTCCCGGTCCGTGGTCGCGCGTGGGTCGAGCCGAGGTGGTGGTCGTGGGTCTGCTCGAGCAGCACGGGGTCGACCCCGACCGCCTGCCCGGCCACGTCGCGCTGATCATGGACGGCAACGGTCGCTGGGCGAACCGCCAGGGGCTGCCGCGCAACGCCGGCCACGAGGCCGGCGAGGCCGCGCTGTTCGACACGGTCGAGGGGGCGCTGGAGCTCGGCGTGCGCGATCTGACCGTCTACGCCTTCTCGACGGAGAACTGGCGGCGGCCACCGGGCGAGGTCCGGTTCCTGCTCGGGTTCAACGAGTCGCTGCTCCTGCGCCGTGCCCAGGAGCTCGACGACCGGCAGGTGCGGGTGCGCTTCATCGGTGGGCGCGGCCGCCCGGTCCCGCGGCGGCTGGTCCGCCTGATCGAGGACACCGAGGCGTTGACGGAGCGGCACCGGCGGCTGACGCTGAGGATCGCGTTCAACTACGGCGCTCGGGCCGAGCTGGCCGAGGCCGCGGACCGGGCCGCGCGCGACGTCGCTGCGGGGCGTCTGGCGAGCGTGGACGAGGCGGCGCTGGCGCGTCGCCTGGCGGACCCGGACATGCCGGACGTGGACCTGCTCGTGCGGACCTCCGGGGAGCAGCGCATCTCCAACTTCCTGCTGTGGCAGGCGGCCTACGCGGAGCTCGCCTTCGTCGACACGCTCTGGCCGGACTTCGACCGCCACGTCCTGGCTCAGACGATCGCCCTCTACCAGGGCCGGGAGCGCCGCTTCGGCGGGGCGGTGGACGCACCGGCCGCACCGGTCGCGCCGGCCGGGCGCGCCACAGCATCCGGTGGCGGAGAGGACCGCGACGCGCGGTGATCGCCGGCCGATCAGCCGGTGGCGAGCTCGAGGCCGACGGTGGTCGCGAACCGCTCGAGGGTGAGCAGGGTCAGTCCCCACAGCGCTCGCCCGTCGAGGTCGATGGCCGGGAAGCTGACCCCTCGGTGCCGGGTCGTGGTCGCGTTCGCCGGGTCGGTGAGCGTCGTCAGCGGGACCCACCAGGCGCTCGCGACCTCGGTCGGTTGGGGGCGTAGCGGGGGACGGTCCGGCAGAACGAACGCGTAGCAGGCCACCACGCCGGGCCGGATGCGCGCTCGGTGCTCAGCGACGAGCGCTGCCGCGGACCCGAGCTCGAGGCCGACCTCCTCGGCCGTCTCCCGGGCCGCGGTGGTCGCGAGGTCCGGGTCGGTGACCTCCCGCCGTCCCCCCGGCAGCGCCAACTGCCCGGACCAGCGGTCACCGGGACGCCGCGTGCGCTCGATGATCGCCACCTCGACGTCCGCGAGTCCCGGCGCCAGCACCAGGGCGGTCGCGGCCTCCCAACGGTGGCGTCCCGCGGGGCTCGGCCGGGGCTCGTTGGTGCGCAGGCGCGCCGCGAGGGACGCGAGGCGTTCGTGCACCGGCCCGTGGCCCTCGACCGACGGCGCCCCGACCGGCTCGCTCACGCGGCGCGGCCCCGACCGCGGGCCGTCGTGGCGAACGCGGTCGCGGCCTTGATCCGTTCCAGGGCCGTCTCGCCGTCCACCACCTCGGCGCCCAGGGCCGCGTGGCGGGCCACGATCTCCGGCTCCCGGCCACGCAGCCACCAGCCACGGCGCAGCAGGGTCACCGGGTCCTTGCGCCCCTCGCGCAGATCCCGGACGAGCCGACGCCAGAAGGTCCGCCTCGGGCCGTTGGTCAGGCACAGGGCGGCCAGGAGCACGCCGGCGTCCCGGCACGGTCCGATCAGCTCCGCGGCGAAGATGCCCTCGGCGATGACCGCGCCAGCGTGGCGGGCGTCGAGGTGGCGGCTGCCGACCGTCCGGTCCTGGGAGAGGTCGTAGACCGGCAGCTCGGCCTGGCCCGTCCGGGCGAGCGTGGTCAGCGCCGACCGCGCCCGCTCGAGGTCCCAGGCCCGCACGTCGTCCCAGTCGATACGCCCCTCCGGGCCGATCGGCAGGGCCGGGTCGTCCCCGTCCCGGTAGAAGTCGTCCAGGCACACCGTGGGCAGCCCGGTGCGGGCGGCCAGGTGCGACTTGCCGGAACCGCTCGGCCCGGTGAGGAGGACGATCCCGACCCGGGGACCCGGGTCCTCGGCGGGGGCGGCGTCGGACGGCACGCGGCGAGCCTAGCTGCCGCGGTCGCGTCCGTATCCCGGGCAGGTGGCCACGACGCTCAGGCCGCGGTCCACAGGCCCTCGACCGTCAGGGACGCGAGCGCCGCGAGCCCGGCATGGAGCTCGTCCTCGAGCTCGTCCACGTGCCCGAGCAGGGACGCCACCAGCCCCGCTCCGGTGTCCTCGCCCACCCGGAGCGCGTCGCGGAGCCGGTCCTCGAGTTCCTGGCACGCGCCTCCGAGCCGGACCAGGCCGACGGTGGCCGCGTTGGACCGCAGGGTGTGGACGGCACGGCGCGCGTCCTCCAGGCTCGCGCCGGCCAGCCCCTCCCGGGCGCTGGTGAGGTAGCCGGGCGCGTGCTCACGGAACAGCTCCAGCACCTGCTCGACGAGCGGTGACGGCGGGGGGTGCTGCGCCAGCAGCGCGCGCAGCGCCGTGGTGTCGAGCACGGTGTCCTCCGGAGGGCCGGCGGCGTCGGCGGCTCGAACCCCTCCGGCGTCGGCGTCTCCGGCGCGGGCGTCCGCGGCGTGGTCGTCGCGAGCTTGCTGGCTGGCTCGGGCCTCGGTGGGCTCCCGACCACCCGCCGCGGTGGGGCGGGTCCACCGAGCGAGCACCGCGGCGAGGGAGCGGCGGTCGTAGGGTTTGGGGAGCACGTCGCTCATGCCGGCGTCGCGGCACAGCTCGGCGTGCTCACGTGCCGCATCGGCGGTGACCGCGATGATCGGTGTCGACCGATCGTGGCGCCGGATCTCACGGGTCGCGGCCATGCCATCCACCTCGGGCATGTAGCAGTCCATGAGGATCACGTCGTAGGGACCGAGATCGGTGTGTGCTCGGATCGCGGCGACGCCGTCGTCGACCACCTCGATGTCGCACCCGAGCGCCTGGAGATAGCCCCGGGCGACCTGCTGGTTCACGAGGTTGTCCTCGGCGACGAGGACGCGCAGGCCCCGGGCTCGGACCACGTCCGCGTCATCCGCCATCGGCGCCGTCGACCACGCTTGCACCGGCGCCACAGCCGGCGCCAGCCGCACCTCGATCCGGGTACCGATCCCGAGCACGCTGTCGAGCAGGATCTCCCCGCCCATCAGCTCGACCAACTGCTTGACGATGGCGAGCCCCAGCCCGCTCCCACCGTGCGTCCGGGTCGCCACGCGGTCGCCCTGGGAGAAGGGCTCGAAGGCACGGGCACGCACGGCAGCGGTCATGCCCGGACCTGAGTCCTCGACCAGGAGTCGCAGCGGCTGGCGTCCGTCGGTCACCGGGCCGGCCCGTTCGCACCGCACCCGGACCGTCCCGTGCTCGGTGAACTTCACCGCGTTGCCCACGAGGTTGCTGATGATCTGCCGCGTCCGGGCTTCGTCGAGCAGCACGGGCGCGATCAGGCCGGGGTCGAGGTCGAGGGACAGCTCCAGGCCCTTCCTCCGGGCTTCCGGCTCAGCGAGCCCGATGACCGACCGCACGGCGAGCCCGAGATCGGTCGGGGCCGGCGACAGCTCGAGCCGCCCACCCTCGACCCGGGCGACGTCGAGGAGGTCATCGAGGAGGGTCAGCAGCGTGCTCGCGGAGGCGCGCACCGCGTCGACGCGCTGGCGCTGGTCGCCGGAGAGGTCGTCATGGAGGAGCAGTTCGGCCATCCCGAGGACCCCGTTCATCGGGGTCCTGAGCTCGTGCGAGATGGTCGACAGGAAGCGGGTCTTGGCCGCGTTGGCGCGCTCCGCCGCCTCCCGGGCGGTGACGAGCTCCGCCTGGTCCGCCGCCCGTGACAGGGTGCTCGCCACGAGCTCACCGGCGGCGCGCAGCAGCGCGGCGTCGGTGTCGCTCCAGGGCACCGGGCGGTGCAGATGGTCGATGCCGAGCACCCCGATGAGGGTCCCGTTGACGTGCAGGGGCACGGCCAGCAGGCTGCGGATGCCCTGCCGCTCGTACAGGCAGCGTTCGGCATCCCGCTCCGGTCCGAGTGCGGTGACGTCGTCCACGATGAGCGGGGCGCCTGCCTCGAGCTCGTCCAGGATGCTGCCGAGCGTCTCCCGGCCGATGCGCTGCGTCTCGCTGGCCACCGAGGGTGTCCCGGGGAGGCACCACTCGCGCCGGCTGCTCAACCGGCGCTCGTCGTCGGTGCCCAGCAGGTAGCAGCGGTCGGCCGCGTAGGCCCGGCCGAGATCCTCCAGCAGCGCGTCGATCGCGTCCTCGACCGCGCCACCGGAGACGAACCGAGCCGAGCTTCGCACCAGGGCCGCGTCCACCCGCTGGCGGCGCAGCGCCTGCGCCTCCAGGCTGCGGGCCCTGGCGAGGTCCACCACCGTCCCGGCGATCCGGCTCGGCTGGCCGTTCTCCCCCCAGACCACCGCGCCCCGCACCACCACCGGGACCGGTCGACCGTCGGCGTGGCGCAGCTCCACCTCGCTCTCGAAGCGGTCGTCCCCCCGGGCACGGGCCTCCTCGATGCTCCGGGCGAGCACCAAGGCCTCGTCGGCGCGGATCAGCGAGCTCGCGCCGACGTCCCAAGCCACGAGCTGCTCGGTCGAGGGGAGACCGAGGAGCTCGTTGAAGCGGGGCGAGGCATAGAGGTGGTTGGTCGCGGCCTCCCACTCCCAGATGGCTTCGCTGCCCCAGTGCAACGCGAGCTCCAGGCGCCGTTGCGCCCGCTCCAGGGCGGCGTTGGACCGGGCCAGCGCCCGCTCGCGTTCCCGCCGCAGCAGGGCGTTGGCCAGCATCTCCGCGAGGACCTCGAGCAGCTGCCGCTGTTCGCGCTCCCAGTGCTTGTGGCCCGTCACGGCGTCGAAGCCGACGAAGCCGAGGCAGTGCTCGCCGTCCATGATGGGGAGGGCGATCAAGGTGAGCACGCCCTGCGGCTCCAGCACCGCACGCACCGGGTCGTCCTCGGGGAGCGCGAGGACGTCCTCGATGTGGATGGGGAGCCCTCGAAGGTGACGGTCCACCCAGGGCTGCACCGCGTCGAAGGGGATGCTCTGGAGGTGCTCTCGCTCGGGCGTGACGGCCGGCGCGCACCACTCGTGGGTGTTGGATGTGACCGACGCGTCGTGGTCGTATACGAACACGTAGGCCCGATCCACGCCCGCGAAGGAGCCGACCCGGCCGAGCGCGCGCTCGATCGCGACGTCGAGCTCGTGGACGGGGATGTTCACGAAGCCGACGGCGAGGTCCATGAGCAGCGCGCGGAAGGCGGTCTGGTGGCGGCGAACGATCCGGCGCTGGATCACGTCGGTGATCTCCCGACGGAACCCGACGGCTCCCTGGATCCGGCCCTGCTCGTCACGGTAGGGAGCCTGCTCGAAGGCGTAGGTGCGTCCCGTGGCGGGATCCCGGTGCTCGTCGATGGCCGCGGTGCCGCTGGTGATGACCTTGACCCAGCGCGGCTCGCACACCCGGGCCTCGGCTGCTGGCAGCACCTGGGTCGGGAACGCACCGAGGACCACGTCGCGGTCACTGCCGGTCCACCTGAGGAAGGCGTCGTTGACCTCGAGGTAGCGCCCCGTGATGTCGGTCATCCAGGCGGCGTAGGGCAGCGCGTCCATCAGGCTGCGCTGCCGTTCCGTCACGGCCCTCAGGTCGGCCTTCACC
>JBKHDS010000072.1:0-8811 GCA_046541215.1 Nitriliruptoraceae bacterium | reverse complement strand
CCGGTTCCGATCCCGGGTCCGATCCGTCGTCCGCAGCCGGGCACCGGCCGGAGGTGTGCGGGATCTGCCCGCTGTGCAGCCTGGCCCGCACCCTCGAGGAGACCCGTCCCGAGCTCGTCGAGCATCTCGCCGAGGCCGCCCGGCACCTCGCGGCCGCCGTGCGCGCCCTGCTCGAGCCGGGCGCGGTCGGTGCTTCACCGCCGGGTGGACACCGGGACGTGCAGCACATCGACCTCGACCGTGACGCGCCGGATCCGACCCCGACCGACCCCGGAGGTGCTCCGTGACCGACGCGATCGGCATCGACATCGGCGGTACGCAGTTGCGCGCCGCCGTGGTCTCCCCTGAGGGCCGGATCGTGGACCGTGAACGGCGCCCGACCCCGGCCGAGGACCCGGCCAGCCTGCTCGACACCCTCGTCGCGGTGCTCGAGGACGTCGGCGACCGGCACGGTGCCGGCCTGCCGGCCGGCATCGGTATCGCCGGTCTCGTGACCGCGGACGGCACGGTGCGCTACGGCCCGAACATCGGGGTCCGGGACCTGCCGTTGGCGGACCGGTTGCGCGAGCGGACCGGGGCCGAGGTCGTCGTCGCGAACGACGCCTCGCTCGCGGCGCTCGGCGAGCAGCGGGCCGGGGCGGCGCAGGCGCACCAGGATCTCGTCCTGGTCACCCTCGGGACGGGCGTCGGTGGCGGGGTGGTGGTGAGTGGACGGTTGGTGACGGGGGCCCGGGGGTTCGCCGGGGAGCTCGGTCACATCGTCGTCGCCGAGGGCGGGCGACCCTGCCCCTGCGGGAACCGCGGCTGCGTCGAGGCCTACGCCTCCGGCTCCGCGATCGGCGCGTTGGCCCGCGACCGGTTGGTCGACCCGACGACGGTGAGCAGCCTGAGGGAGCTCGAGCAGGTGTCCGGCCCGGACGTCACCGCCGCTGCGCGGGCCGGCGATGCGGTCGCGATCGACGTGCTGACCGAGGCCGGGACCTGGCTCGGGGTCGCGCTCGGCTCGATCGTCAACGTCCTCGACCCCGAGGTGATCCTGCTCGGCGGCGGGGCGGCCGCGGCCGCGAGCCCGTGGGTGCTGCCGGCCGCGACCGACAGCATGGCCCGGCACCTGGTCGGCTCGCACTGGCGCGAGCCGCCGCCGGTGCGGCTCGCGCAGCTCGGCGACGACGCCGGTGTGGTCGGCGCGGCCATGCTCGCGCTCGATGCCGCCGAGCACGGGAGGGATCGGCCATGATCCGTCTGGTCGCCTACAACGTCTCCGGAGGACTCGACCCGGTCACCGCCGGCAGCGTGCTGCGCGAGCTCGAGCCCACCGTGGTGTGCCTGCTGGAGCTGCCCTCGACCAAGCGGTTGCGCACCCTGCTGCGCACCGCCGAGCTCGAGGTCGTCGCTCGGGCGGGGCGCCGCGGGACGGGCACCGCGATCCTGGCCCGCGAGGACGTCCGGGTCCGGGCCACCACCCTGGTCCCGCTCAGCACGCCCCGCGACGTCCCCAACCGGCAGGCGGCGCACGCCATCATCGGGGTCGCCGGGCTCGGGCTGTCCGTCACCGCCGTCCAGCTCGGGCTGCGCCCGGAGGTCCGCCGCACCAACCTCGCCGAGCTCCTCGCCTTCCTCGACACCATCGAGCAGCCGAGCGTGATCGGCTGCGACCTCAACGCCTCGGTGCGCTCGCCCGTCGTCACCGAGCTCGCGTCCCGGTACACCGATGCCTACGACCACGCCGGGAGCGGGCTCGGGCTCACCTACCCGACGAGCGACCCGAGCACCCGGCAGGACTTCGTGTTCGTCGACCCCGCCCTGGCGGTCACCGCGGCGTGGGTGCCGACCGGGGAGCTGGTCGATCGCGCGAGCCATCACCGCCCGGTCGTCGCCGACATCGACCACGACCCGGCAGGAGCGGACCAGCCGTGAGCGACAGCTACCCCCGACGCCAGGCACGGTCCCGACGGTTCACCCTCGGGGTGCCGCGGGCCTTCACCTGCGTGCTGCGGCCGGAGGGGCCGGTCGTGCTCTTCCTCCGCTCCGACGCGGGGGACGATCCGGTCACCCACCTGTGGCGCCACGACCCGGCGACGGGCCGCACCACGAAGCTGCTCGATGCCCACGCGCTCGCCCCCGCGACCGCGGCGCTGTCCGACGAGGAACGGGCGCTGAGGGAGCGGACCCGCGAGCAGTCGGAGGGCGTCGTCGCCTACGCCACGGACGCGGCTGCCCGGATGGTCGCCTGCACCCTCCAGGGGCAGCTCTACACGGTCGAGGTGGCCACCGGCACGGTCGTCCACCACCCGACCGAGACGGCCGTCCTCGACCCGCGGCCCGCCCCGGACGGCCACGCGGTGGCGTTCCACGCCGCCGGCGGCCTGCACCTGCTCGAGCTCCCGGACGGTCCCGCCGCGCCGGGACGGCTCCGGCAGCTCGTTTCCGAGCCCGAGGTTGCCTGGGGCCGGGCGGAGTTCGTCGCGGCTGAGGAGATGGGCCGCACGCGTGGGTTCTGGTGGGCACCGGACTCCACGCGCCTGGCGGTCACTCGGGTCGACGAGCGGCCCGTGGCGCGCTGGACCCTGGCCGACCCCGCCCAGCCGGCCGAGCCCGCCCGCCCCCACCGCTACCCCGCGGCCGGCAGCGCGAACGCCGAGGTGCAGCTGTGGGTCCTGGACCTCGCGGACCTCAGCCGGCACCAGGTGCCCTGGCGTGAGGGCGCCGACGGCTACCTCGCCACCGTCGGCTGGGCCGACGGGCCGCTGACGCTGCTCACCCAGTCCCGGGACCAGCGCAGCGCCGAGGTCCTCACGGTGGAGCCGGGCACCGGGGCGGTGAGCCGGGTGCGGACCCTGACCGATCCCGCCTGGGTCGAACCGGTCCCGGGCATGCCGGCCTGGGCCGGCGACCGGCTGGTCACCATCGAGGACCGGGCCGACCACGGCCCCGAGGGCAGCCGGGCGGTGTGCGTCGACGGGGTACCGGTCAGCCCTACCGGCCTGCAGGTCCGGGAGCTGCTGGCCACCGACGTGGTCGGATCGCTCGTCGAGGTGGACGTGCTCGCCAGCCCCGCGGACGAGCCGGCCCGGATCGACCCGTACCACCTCCGCGTCCACGCCGACGGCGAGGTCGAGGTGGATGCGCCGACCTCGCAGGAAGCGGCCGGGGTGCGGCGTCGGGTCCTCGGGCGTGCCGTCGAGGGGTGCGAGCGCGCCGAGGCCCCCTGGGTCGAGGTCGCCGCCGTCCTCGGCCAGGGTCCGCCCACCGTCGTGGTCGGATGGCGCCAGGTCGACGCGCAGGGCCAGGAGCATCTGCGCGTCGACCCGGTCGAGGTCCGCATGCTCGACCCCGGGCTCGCTGCCCGCCCCCGTCTGCTCCGGTTGGGGGCGCGGCGGCTCCAGGCAGCGCTGCTGCTGCCGAGCGACGACGACGGGCAGGGCCCCCTGCCGGTCCTGCTCGACCCCTACGGTGGCCCGCACGCCCAGCGGGTCCTGGCGACCGACGCGGCGTTCTGGACCTCGCAGTGGCTCGCCGACCAGGGCTTCGCGGTGCTGGTGGTGGACGGGCGCGGCACACCCGGTCGCGGCCCGGCCTTCGAGCGGGCGGTGCAGGGGGACCTGGCGGGTCCGGTGCTGACCGACCAGCTCGACGCGCTGGACGCGGCCGCGCGCCTGGAGCCACGGCTGGACCTCACCCGGGTGGCGATCCGAGGGTGGTCGTTCGGCGGGACCCTCGCCGCCCTCGCGGTGCTGCGCCGACCCGATCGGATCCGGGCAGCGGTCGCCGGGGCCCCGGTCACCGACTGGCACCTGTACGACACGCACTACACGGAGCGCTACCTCGGGCACCCCGAGGCCTCACCGCAGGCCTACGCGCGCTCGAGCCTGGTCGATGCGGCCGGGGCGCTGCCGGGCGCGGCGCCGTGGCCGGCCGACGCACCCCCTCGGTTGCTGCTCATCCACGGGCTGGCCGATGACAACGTCGTCGTCGCGCACACCCTGCGGCTGTCGGCGGCGCTGCTCGCGGACGGTCGCGACCACCAGGTGCTGCCCTTGTCCGGGGTCACCCACATGACCCCGCAGGAGGTCGTGGCGGAGCGGCTGCTCGCGACCCAGGTGCGGTTCCTGCACGACGCGCTCGGCTGACCCCGGTCGCGGCCGCGGTCCGCGGCGGCTGCCGGCCGCTCGGTGGGGGGGTCGCTACCGCAACCCCGGTCCACCGCCGGAGCCCCCGCCCTGCTGCTGGACACGCTTGCCGATCAGGTAGACGAGCACCCCGAGCCCGACGAAGGCCGCGATCGGGGAGGCCCGTCCGACGATGAGCAGCAGCAGGAGGCCCAGCAGGATCAGCCCGATCGGCCGCACCCCCTTGTCGCCGGAGCTGCTCGCGCTTCCGCCTCGGGTCGAGGTCGGGTCGGCGCCCTTGACCGGCCGTGGACGGCGCGCGCCGCGTGGCGCCTGCCCGCGCGGCTGGCGGGCGGCGCGGGCGATGCGGTCCATGTTCGCCACGAGCTGGCGGTGCGCCTGGTCCGACTGGTCGTCCGGCACCGTGACGAGGATGCCGTCACGGGTGCGCTTGGCGTCCGGGGTCAGACCGGCCTCGCCCAGCACCTCGAGCAGGACGGTCGCCTGCTCCGGCGGCCAGGTCCCAAGGTCCTCAGCCACAGCTCCTCCGCATCCGCCGCGCTCGTCGGTGTGCGACCGTACCGGCGCGTACGCCGGGACGTCCCGCCTGTCCGGGTGGTTCGTTGCTCGACGCCCTCCGGGTGCCTCCCTAGGCTAGCGAGGGCGGGCCGTGGACCCGCGCGTCGGCGGGAGGATCGCAACGTGGCGGGTATGCAGGACGCACCGACGATGTACCGCACGCTGCGGCGTGCGCTCCCCCCGGTGCTCAACCCCTACCTGAAGGTCACCGTCGAGGGGTTGGAGAACGTCCCGCGGGTCGAGCCGGCGATCCTGGCCGGCAACCACCTGTCCTTCATCGACTCCCTCGTGCTGCCCATGAACATCCCGCGTCCGGTGTACTTCCTCGGCAAGTCCGACTACTGGGACTCGTGGCGGACGCGGTGGTTCTTCCAGGGCACCGGCGTGATCCCGGTCCGTCGCGGCGGCAAGGGCGAGGGCGACGCGAGCCTGGCCACCGGCGTGGAGATCCTGCGCTCCGGTGAGCTGCTCGGGATCTACCCGGAGGGCACCCGCAGCCCCGATGGGCGCCTGTACCGAGGCAAGACCGGCCCGGTGCGCATGGCGCTCGAGGCCGAGGTGCCGATCATCCCGTGCGGGATCCTCGGTACCGAGGTGGCGCTGCCGACCGGTTCCCGCATCCCCAAGCGGGTCCCGGTCACGGTCCGCTACGGCGCCCCGCTGGATCTCAGCCGCTACCACGACCGACGTGCCGACCCCTTCGTGCTGCGGGCAGCGACGGATGAGCTGATGTACGAGATCATGCTGCTGTCCGAGCAGGAGTATGTCGATGAGTACGGCGCGAAGGTCAAGTCCGGCGAGGTCGACGTGGACGACGTCGCGGGTGAGGAGCGCCCACGGCGGGGCGAGCGTGACGAGGACGGCTGAGCTCAGCCGTCCTCGTCGAGCTGCAGCGACGCCGAGTTGATGCAGTAGCGCAGCCCCGTCGGCTGGTCCGGGGCGTCGTCGAACACGTGGCCGAGGTGCCCGTCGCAGGCCGCGCACCGCACCTCCACCCGCCGCATCCCGAGCGAACGGTCCTCGTGCAGCGTGACCGCGTCCTGCTCCTCAGGCGCGAAGAAGCTCGGCCAGCCGCAGTGGGCGTCGAACTTCGTCTCCGAGCGGAACAGGGCGGCGCCGCAACCGCGGCACCGGTACAGCCCTGGGGTCGTGGTGTCCCAGTACGCGCCGGTGAAGGGCCGCTCGGTGCCGGCCTCGCGCAGCACGTGGAAGGCCTCGGGGTCCAGCGCCGCGCGCCACTGCGCCGGCGTCCACTGCGCCCGCTCGGTCATGCTCGCTCCCTCGCTCGTCGTCCTGCTCCCTCAGCGTTCGTCACGCGGCACTGGAGCGGACGAGCCGTTCCGTCGGTTCCGGTGCCAGCGCCAGGGCGTGCCCGAGCAGCAGGATACGACCCAGCTGTCCGACCAGCGCACGGTCGTCGGCCTCCTCCTCGAGCTCGTCGCGGTGATCGAGGAGCACCCGCAGAGCGTGCGCCAGCGGTGCCTCGGCGACCTCCTCGGTCACCTCGTCGGCGACTAGGGGCGCGCTCAGGCGCCACCCGGGTGCCGCCTGGTCAGCGGGCTCGATCGCGCGCAGCTCGACGTGGACGGTGCAGGGGCCGCTGCTGGCGTCGGCGAGCACGAGCAGCAGGACCTGCTGGCGCAGGTCGCCCTCCTCGCACACCGGCGGCACCGGGTCGTCGAAGGACCAGGCACGGCCGCTGAGCGTCAGGCCGAGCCGGTCGACACCGAGCGGGAGCAGCAGGGCCAGCAGCTCGACCAACGCCGGGACCGGACCGCTCTGGTCGAAGGGGCGCAGGACCCCGATGGCGAGGGGTTCCGCGCCGGCGAAGGCGACGACGGACGGCAGCGGGTCCGGCCCGGTCGACAGGTCGCGGTGGGCGAGGTCGAGCAGGTAGCCGGGGACCTCTTCCCAGCTGGTCACGGGCGGGTGCAGCATCGTGGTGCCTCCTCGTGGTCGGTGGACGGCAAGCCTTGCGGCTCGAGGCCGCGATGGACCGGTGGATCCGCGAGCTGTGGACAACCCTCACCAGCGCGCACCCGCCCGCCGCCCCGGCGCCCGCCGCCCCGTCGGTAGCCTGCGGTGGGTCCCTCGCACCCGTCCACGCCGGAGCCACGATGTCCGCTGCCTCACCGCCGGGCGCCACCGCCGACCAGCTGCGCCGACTGGCCATCGAGGCGGCGAGCGCGGCGGGGGCGCTGCTGGCCGAGCACGCCAGCGCGCTGGCGGCCGGCGCGGACCTCGAGGTCCGGCACAAGGACAGCGCCACGGATCCGGTGTCGCTCGCGGACGCGGCCTCGGAGCGCGCGATCGTCGAGCGGTTGAGCGCCGACCGGCCCGACGACGGCATCCTCGGCGAGGAGGGTGAGGGACGCCGGCCCGGCACCACCGGCCTGACCTGGATCATCGACCCGCTCGACGGGACCGTGAACTTCCTCTACGGCCAGCCGACCTGGGTCGTGTCGATCGCGGTCGTCGACGCTGAGGGCCCGCTGGCCGGTGCCGTCCTGCAGCCCTCCACCGGGGAGCTGTTCCACGCCCATCGCGGTGGGGGCGCGTGGCTCGGCGACCGGCGCCTATCCCTCACCGACCCGGCCGAGCTCGCGTTCGCGCTCGTGGCGACCGGGTTCGCCTACGACCGCGACGTCCGCACCGCCTGGGGCGCGCACCTGGCCGGTCTGCTCGGTCAGGTCCGCGACATCCGGCGTGGTGGGGCCGCCGCGCTCGACCTGTGCTGGGTCGCCGCCGGGCGGCTCGACGGCTACGTGGAGTTCGCGCTGCACCCGTGGGACTGGGCCGCGGGCCAGCTGCTCGTCACCGAAGCCGGTGGGCGGGTGAGCGAGGTCGAGGTCCGGCTCGGGGACCAGCCTCGAGGTGGCCTCGTCGCCGGCGGCCCGCGGGTCCACGACGCCCTGCTCGGCTTCCTCGACCGGGAGGTGTCGGCGTGATCGACCTGCGCTCCGACACGGTGACCCGACCCACGGCCGGCATGCGGGCCGCGATCGCCGCTGCCGAGGTGGGGGACGACCAGTACGGGGAGGACCCGAGCGTGCGCGCGCTGGAGGAGGAGGTCGCGGACCTGCTCGGCCACGAGGCGGCGGTGCTCACCCCGACCGGGATCATGGCCACCCAGATCCTCCTGCGTGCGCTCGTCGCTCCCGGGGCCGAGGTCGTGTGCGAGGCCGATGCCCACCTCGTCGCCTACGAGGCCGGTGCCGCCGCGATCAACGCCCAGGTCCAGTTCCGCACGGTCAACGGCGAGAGCGGCCGGCTGGATGCGGACCGGGTCCGAGCGGCGTTGCGTCCGGTCGGGTTCCCCAACACCGAGGTAGGGGCGATCTCCGTCGAGGAGACCACGAACCGCGGCGGTGGCGCGGTGCACGGACTGGCGCGGCTGCGTGGGCTGCGGGCGGTCGCCGACGAGCGTGGTCTGCCGCTGCACGGCGACGGTGCCCGCCTGTGGAACGCCCTGGCCGCCACGGGGGAGGAGTCCGCCGCGGTCGGGGGCTGCTTCACGGCGCTGAGCGTGTGCCTGTCCAAGGGTCTCGGGGCGCCGGTCGGCTCCCTCGCGGTGGGCCCGGCCGCGGTCATCGACGAGGCGCGGCGGTGGCGCCGGCGCTTCGGCGGGGCGATGCGCCAGGCCGGGGTGCTCGCCGCGGCCGGGACCTACGCGCTCGCCCACCACCGTGCACGGCTCGTCGAGGACCACGCCAACGCCCGGGCGATCGCCACGCGGCTGGCCGAGGGCCGGCCCGGATCGGTGGATCCGGCCACGGTCGAGACGAACATCGTCTACGTCCCCACCGGTTCGCGCCCGGCCGCGGAGGTGGTCTCCGCCCTCGCCGCGGACGGGGTGCTGGTGGGGGCGATGGGTCCGCACCTGCTCCGGCTCGTGACCCACCTCGACGTGGACGCCGCGAGCTGCCGGCGGGCCGCCGACCTGCTGATCGCGCACCTGCCCGAGGCGGGCGGGACGACCGACGCGTGAGGACGCTGACCGAGGCCCGTGGAGCAGGAGCAACGCGGTCGACCGTTCCGCTGCTGGTCGTGGGGCGATCGGGGAGCCCGGCGGCCACGGACGCTCGAGGAGACGACGAGGAGGTGAGGCGTGCGGGTGCTGGTC
>JBKHDS010000071.1:0-8829 GCA_046541215.1 Nitriliruptoraceae bacterium | reverse complement strand
CCAGCCGGGGCAACCCGCGCCAGAGCGAGTACCGCAAGCAGCTCGCTGCCGTCCTGCGCGGCCTGGACCCACCGCAGCGCGAGGACGCGGTCGCGGCGCCCGACGCCGCCGGCGACGAGGCATCCCGCCACGGCATGAGCGCCGAGGTGGAGGCGCTGCGGGCACGCTTGCGAGCCCACCCCTGCCACGCCTGCCCAGATCGGGCCGAGCATGAGCGCTGGCAGCACCGCGCGGACGAGCTGCTCGAGCAGGCCGGGCGGCTGCGTGAGGAGGTCCGGCGTGCCACCGGCTCCCTCGTGCGACAGCTGCACCGCATCCTCAGCGTGCTGGGCGACCTCGGTTACGTCGACGACCGGCCGGCCCCCACCGAGCAGGGGCTGATGCTGGCGGGGGTGTACAGCGAGGTCGATCTGCTCGTGGCCGAGTCGCTGCGGCGCGGGCTGCTCGACGACCTCGACGCCGAGGAGCTCGCCGGGCTCGCGGCACTGTTCCTCTACGAGCCCCGGGGTGGGGAGCCGAGCACGCGGGTCGTGCTCCCGACCTTCGGGCTGGAGCAGGCCACCGAGTCGGTGCTCGAGCTTGCGGACGAGCTGCGTGGGCTCGAGCGTGCGGCCGGGCTACGGTCCGCGCTGCGCGAGCTGGACGCGGGGTTCGTGGCGGCCGCCTACCGTTGGGCTGCCGGGGCCGACCTGGACCAGGCGCTCGGGACGCTCGAGCTGACCGGTGGGGACTTCGTGCGGATGATCAAGCAGATCGCGGACCTGCTCGGCCAGCTCCGCAGCGTCGGCCACGAGCCCGTCGCCGCCCGCGCACACACCGCGGTCGACGCCCTGCGGCGTGGGATCGTGGAGGCCTGACCGTGCCGCTCCCACCGCCGCTCGTCATCGCCAACCCCTCCGCGGGGCGGGCGGACGGTGGCGTCCTCGACCGGCTCGTGGGCGCGCTGCGGGCCGAGGGGCTCACGCCGGAGATCACCCTGACGGCCGCGCGGGGGCACGCCAGCGAGCTCGCACGCCGCGCGGCGCTGGCCGGCCGGGGGTACGTCATCGCCGTCGGAGGCGATGGGACCGTCCACGAGGTGGTGAACGGACTCGTGGACGCGGCCACCGGCGAGCCACGCGGCGAGGACGTCGTGCTCGGCGTCGTCGGTGGGGGGAGCGGGTGCGACCTGCTGCGCACCTTCGGCCTGGACCGCCCGCCTGAGGTGCTCGCCCGCCACCTCGCCACCGAGGACACCACGCGCATCGACCTCGGCCGGATCCGGTACCGCGACCGGGCGGGCCACGAGCAGGTCCGGCTGTTCGCCAACGTCGCGGAGGTCGGCTACGGCGGCGCGGTCGCGCAGCTGGCCAACCACCTGCCGCGTCGGGTCGGGGCGCTGCGCTACCCGCTGGCCATCGTCGGCTCGGCCCCCCGCTTCCGCCGTGTCGGCACCCGCGTGGAGGTGGACGGTGGCACCGTGCAGGAGCCCGTCTGCAACGTCGTGGTCGCCAACGGCCAGTTCTACGGTGGGGGGCTGAAGGTGGCGCCCCGGGCCCTGCCCGGGGACGGCGCGCTCGACGTCCAGTCCTGGGGCGGGCACCCCATCGATGTCGTGCGCGCCCAGCCGCAGCTGCGGACCGGCACGCACCTCGCGCGGGCCGATGTCCGCCAGTGGTCCTCCCGGCAGGTGCGGATCACCACCGACCGGCCCGTCCACGTCGAGGCCGATGGCGAGTACCTCGGGACCACCCCCGTCGCCGTCGACGTGCTGCGCCAGGTGCTGCGCTTCAAGCTCTGACCTATCCCCTGGAGGATCCGATGCCCACCGACCGTCTCGCCGCGGCCCAGACGGCGCTTCGCGACGCCGAGCTCGACGCGCTGCTCATCGGCCCCTCCGCCGACCTGCGCTACCTCGTCGGCTACGACGCCCACGCGATGGAGCGGCTCACGCTGCTCGTGCTCCCGGCGGCCGGCGAGCCGCGGCTGGTCCTGCCCGAGCTCGAGGTCGCCGCGGCTGAGGCGAGCGGGGCGCCGGCGGTGGTGACGCTGGTGCCGTGGTCGGAGACCGAGGATCCCATCGCGCTCGTCGCGGGGATCCTCGAGGCGGCGGAGGCCACCGGCCAGGTCGCGATCGCCGACCGGCTGTTCACCCTGTTCACGCTGCGGCTGCAGGCCGCGCTCCCGAGGACGCGCTGGAGCGCCGGTGGTGAGGTCATGCGCCGCCTGCGGGTCATCAAGGACCCGGCGGAGCTGGACGCGCTGCGGGCCGTGGGTGCCGCGATCGACACGGTCCACGCCCAGGTCCCCGACCTGCTGCGGCCCGGTCGCACCGAACGGGAGGTGGGCCGGGACATCGCCGAACTGATCCTGGCCGACCACGACGAGGTCGCTTTCGTGATCGTCGGGTCCGGTCCGAACGGCGCCTCGCCCCATCACGCCCTCAGCGACCGCGTGCTGGAGCACGGCGACGCGGTGGTGGTCGACATCGGCGGGGTGCGCGCCGGGTACTGCTCGGACTCGACCCGCAACTACGTCGTCGGTGAGGCCCCCGAGGGATACCTGGAGCTGCACGCCCTGCTCGAGGCCGCCCAGCAGGCGGCGGTGGAGGCGGTCGCACCCGGGGTGCCGGCCGCCGCCGTGGACGCCGCCGCGCGCCAGGTGCTGGCCGATGCCGGCCACGGGGAGCACTTCATCCACCGCACCGGCCACGGCATCGGGCTCGAGGTGCACGAGCACCCCTACATCGTCCAGACGAACGACGAGCCGCTGGCGGCGGGCATGGCGTTCTCGATCGAGCCCGGCCTGTACCTGCCTGGCCGGTACGGCATGCGCATCGAGGACATCGTGCTGGTCACCGACGAGGGTGCCGAGCGGGTCAACCTGCGGCCACGCACGGTGCTCGTCGCGGGCTGATCCGCCACCTCGGTGGCAGCCGGATCCTGCGAGCCCCCGGGAGGGAGGTCCCATGAGCGAGGACGAGCAGCTACGCATCCGCCGAGCCCGGATCGAGGAGATCCGGCCACTCGCACAGGAGTACCGCGCGGAGCAGGAGCGCGACCCCGAAGGCTTGCCGGAGCCGGCCCTGCCGCAGGGCGGCATCTTCTGGCTCGCGGTGGACGCCGAGGGGGCCCCGCTCGGCTACGCGGCCGGGACGCTGCGGCCGTCGGGGTGCACCATCGGACCGGTGTTCGCCCGTGAGCAGGCGCGCCGTCGCGGTGTCGGGGAGGCCCTGATCACCGCCGTGCAGGACTGGGCCCGCGACACGCGCGTCCCGGTCGTGGAGATCTCGGTCGCCGCCGACAACGAGGCCGGACAGGCGTTCCTGGAGGCGCTCGGCTACCGGCCGCGACGCGTGCTCATGTCCCTGCAGCCCGACGGTACGAGGCGGCGGTGAGCACGGACCCGGCGGTCCCGCAGGGCCGACCGTGACCGGAGGGGACGGGCCGACGGACCGCAGGCAGGTCAGCGAGCACGACCGGCGCCGGTTGCGTCCGGTCCACCGGATCGCCCTTGCCGGCCCGGTGCTCGGCCTGGTGCTCGCGCTGCTGCTGTCCCGGTGGGGTGCCTCGGGCGTCGCGGGCCTCGCGGTCGTCCTGGTCGTCTCCGCCGCCGGCTGCGTGGTCGCGGCCCTGGTCGCTGCCCTCGGCGCCATCGTCGACGAGGCGCGGCGGCTCCCCGTCGCTCGTCGCCGGACCCTCACCGCTCTCGCGCTCTTCGTCGGGGCGTTCGTCCTGCTGCTGCTGTCGACCGGGGTCACCGCTACCGTCTGAACGATGGTCCCACCTGCTCCAGGTGGGCCGTTGCTTGTGGTAGGACCTACCAGCACGCGCGCTGACGAGGGAGCTCAGGTGTGAGCGCAGCCAAGGCCGAGGTCGAACCAGCAGGCGCGTGGGCCACGACGAGGCTCGCCGCGCCGACCTCGCCGCGCGCTGCGACCGCGAGCGACACCCCGGTGGCCTCACCGCCGACCCGCGGCGTCCTGCTCACCGCCGACCGGGTCGTCACCCTCGGCCGTGGGCGCACCCTCGCACGGGCGCTCCTGGTGCGGGGCAGCCGGGTCGTCTGGGTCGGGGACGACCCGCGCGACGCTCCCCCGTACCGCGATCGCCTCGACCTCGATGGGTGCGTCGTGGGTCCCGCCTTCGTCGACGCCCACGCGCACCTGACCATGGCCGGGCTCAGTCTCAGCGGCCTGGACGTGTCACAGGTCAGCACCGGCGCTGAGCTCCTGCGTGCCGTGGGGACCTACGCCGGGCAGCACGCTGGGCGCGTGATCTGGGGCCACGGACTCGAGCCCCACCGTTTCCGCGACGCGCTGCCCGATCCGGACGCGCTCGCCCGTGCGGCCCCGGGGCAGGCGGTGTACCTCTCCCGCATCGACGGGCATGCCGGGCTGGTCGACCGCAGCACCCTGGCCGCGGCCCCGCTCGCCCGCGCCGAGGGCGTCGAGCTGGGTGAGACCGGTCCGACCGGGGTGGTCCGGCGCGAAGCGAACCAGGTCATCCGCCGCTGGGCGGTGGCCTCGATGAGCGAGGCTGAGCTCGCCTCGGCCCGGATCGCCGCCACCCGCCAGGCGGCCCGGCTCGGGATCGGCTCGGTGCACGAGATGGGTGGCCCGGACAGCATGGGCCTGCGCGACTTCGACGCGTGGGTCGAAGGTTCCTGGCCGGTGGAGATCGTCCCCTACTGGAGCGCCATGGACGTCGAGGTACCGCTGGAGCGGGACCTGCGCCACGTCGGCGGTGACCTGCTCCTCGACGGCTCCCTGGGGGCGCACACGGCGGCGCTCACGGCCCCCTACCGCGACGTCCCGGCCGTCAGCGGCCACCTGGAGTTCGACGATGACACCCTCGTGCGCTGGTTCCTCGACGCGACCCGCGCGGGACTGCAGACCGGGGTCCACGCGGTCGGCGACGCGGCGCTGGAGCAGGTCGTGCGCTGCTGGCGGGCGGTCGAGCACCACCTCGCCGGCCTCGGCGGCGTCGAGGCGATCCGGCGCGGTCGCCACCGCGTGGAGCACGCCGACGTCCTCACCCCGGCCCTGCTCGATGAGATCGCCGACCTCGGGCTGCTGGTCTCCGCGCAGCCCCTGATCCAGGCCCGCTGGGGCGGGGCGCACGGCATGTACACCGCGCGTCTCGGGCAGGAGCGGGCCGCGTGGACCAACCCGTTCCGCTCGCTGGCGGACCGGGGGGTGCCGATCGCCTTCGGCTCGGATGCCACCGTCACCTCCATGGATCCCTGGGACACGATCCATGCCGCCGAGCACCACCCGGAGACAAGCCAGGCGGTCGGGCGTCTGGAGGCCGTGTCGATGAGTACCCTCGGGGGACGCAGCGCCGCGCGGCAGGACCGCTTCGCGGGCGTGGTCCGCGCGGGGATGCGTGCCGACCTCGTCGCCTTCGAGGGCGACCCCTACCTGGCCGACGACCCGCGTGGGGCACGCTGCGTGCTCACCGTGGTCCAGGGACGCCGTGCTCACGGCGCCGCACCCCTGCCTGACGCCCCCGGCGCCGACTGACCCGCGGGTCCGCCGCCGGGCAGGTGTGGTCCGCCTCGGTTGCATCCCGCTGGGCGCCTCTGGTACCAACCGCGACCGACCGGCGGCGACCGCTGCCCAGCGAGTAGGAGCATCCGTGAGCGCACGCTCGGCGGGACCCGACGACGTCGAAGAGCCACTGGACGCTGAGGACGACCCGTTCCTCGAGGACGAGGATCTCGAGGACTCCCTCGAGGATTCGCTCGAGCCGGACCTCGACGACGATCCCGACCCCGAGGATGAGGACGACGAGGGCGACGGCGACGACAGCCTCGATCCGGCCCTGGTAGCGGATGACGGGGAGGGGGAGGACGGCGACGACGACCCGGTCACGGTCGTCCCGCCGGAGGCGGAGTTCGACGACGACGTCCCCGTGCCCGTCGTCGAGGAGGACGAGGACGAGGAGGAGATCGAGGGCCTGCGCGACGGCGAGTTCGTCTGCCGCGGCTGCTTCATGGCCAAGCGCGAGACCCAGCTGGCCGATCCGGAGCGCCTGCTCTGCCGCGACTGCTCGTGACGGTGCCGCGGGCGCTGCTCGCGCCGCTGCTCGCGGCAGCTGCTGGTCTCGCTCTCCTCGCCTCCCACCCGCCCGTCGGGGCCTGGCCCCTGACCTTCGTGGCCCCGGGTCTGCTGCTCGCCGCGCTGTGGGTCGATGACGCGGACGCCCGTCTCACCGGACGCCGCCCCCGAGCCGGCCGGCTCGGGGTGCTGGCTGGCCTCAGCCTGTTCGGCCCGCTCATCTCCTGGCTCGTGCTGCCCGCAGGCGTCGTCGGCTGGGGCCTGCTCGTGGCGGTGCAGGCGGCCTGGCTCGGCGTGCTGGCCCTGCTGCTGCGGCCGGCGCTGGCGTGGCGCTCGCTGCCGCTCGTCATGGCGGCGGCATGGACCGGGATCGATGCCTGGCGGGCGATCTGGCCCATGAACGGGTTCGGCTGGGGGGCGATCGCCTACGCGCACGTCGACGGCTCCTGGCTGCTGCCGACCGCACGCATCCTCGGTGGCCGGGGCATCACCTTCCTCGTCGTGCTCATCGGGGCGGCTGCTGCGGTCGCCATCCGGATGAGCCTTCGGGCCGTGCGCCAGCGCGCAGAGGAGGACCTCGAGCACGCGCTCGACCGCCACACGCGGATCCCTCTGGCCTTCCTGGTCGGTGGGCTGCTGGCCTCGGTGTTGCTCACGGTGGAACCACCGGCGGCCGACGGCAGCCTGGACGTCCTCGCGGTGCAGGGCAACGGGGTCCGGCACTGGGAGCTCGCCGAGCCCGAGCCCGACGCCCCGCTGCGGATCACCACGGCCTTGCGGGACGCGACGATCGCGGCGATCGACGCTGACGGGCCACCGGACCTGGCGGTGTGGCCGGAGTCCTCGGTCGATCGCGATCCCTGGACCGACCGGGGAGCGCCCCTCGCCGAGCTCGCGGGTGAGGCGGCAGCGGCCAGCGGCCGTCTGCTCACCGGTGCGAGCCTCGACGGTCCCGACCCGGCTACGCAGCGGCTCATCACCGCGCTGCTGCTCGAGGACGGGTTCACCGAGGTCGACCGGTACGTCAAGCGCCGGCTCGTCCCCTTCGGTGAGTTCATCCCGCTGCGACCGTTGCTGTCGTGGTTCCCGCCGCTGGAGCAGATCCCTCGCGACGCACAGCCCGGTGGCGAGCCGCGCAACCTCGAGGTCGCCCCGGGGGTGCGCGCGGCGGTGGTCATCTGCTTCGAGACCCTCTTCGCCGAGGTGGTCCGCGGCAACGTCCTCGCTGACGAGGCGCCGGCCCACGTGCTGCTCACCCTGACGAACGATGCGAGCTTCGGGGACTCCGCCGAGCCGGCGCAGCACCTCGCCCAGAGCCAGCTCCGGGCGGTGGAGACCGGCCGCTGGGTGGTGCATGCCGCGCTGAGCGGCTCCTCGGCCTTCGTCTCGCCGGACGGCGACGTACAGCAGCGCACCGAGCTGTTCACCGTCGACACCATCCGCGCCGAGGTCCCGCTCGTCGCCGGGCTCACCCCGTTCCTGCGCGTCGGTGACGTGGTCGGCTGGCTCGGCCGGGTGGCGGTCCTGGCGCTGCTGGCGGTCGTCGTCCGGACGTCGACGGGGGAGCGTCGCGAGCTGCAGCCCGACCGGTAGCCTGCGCTCCGGCCGCCTGCGCGGTCGAGCCCCCGTCGTCCAGCGGCCTAGGATCCCACCCTTTCAAGGTGGTGACGCCGGTTCGAATCCGGTCGGGGGTACGTCTCTTCGCCGCCGCCTGCCAGGAGCCCCCGTGGCCAGCAAGATCGAGATCCAGGTCCCCGTCGAGCGTCAGAAGGCGGCCCAGGCGGCCGGCAACTTCGAGCTCGCCGACCTCCCGGGCGCCCTGTCCCAGCCCGCTGCTGCCGTGCGTGTCGGCAAGACCGCCAAGCAGGACAAGGCCCTGAAGGCCGTCCGGAGCCTCAACGGCATCACGAAGCTCAGCCCCGGCCAGGTCATCGCGAACTACGGACGCTCCGAGTCCCGCTGGGCTGCCGCCTACCAGAAGCGCCGGGCGGGCTCGGCGGAGTTCCACGAGCTGCTCAGCTACGCCCGCCAGATCATCGGGCTCGACGACAACGGCCAGCTGCTCATCTGCCTGATGGGGCATGCCGGCCAGGGGCCCTGCATCCCCCTGTGGGTCCCGCGCGAGGAGGTCACCCTCACCGTGCAGCCCAACGACATCATCCTGCGCTTCGACGAGATGACCTTCGAGTGGTGAACGACCTGCACGCGTACCTCGCCACGGCGCACGAGCTCGCCGACCTCGCCGATGCGCGGACCCTGGCGGCCTTCCGTGGGCGGCTCGACGTCCGGACCAAGCGCGACGGCACGTGGGTGACCGAGGTGGACGAGAGCGTCGAGCGAGAGCTGCGCGCGCGGCTGCGCTCCCGCTACCCCGACCACGCGGTGCTCGGGGAGGAGGACGGGCTCGACGGCCCGCCGGACGCCCCGCGCTGGGTGCTGGACCCGATCGACGGCACGACGAACTTCGTCCGGGGCAACCCCATCTACGCGACCCTCATCGGCCTGCAGCTCGACGGTCACGACGTCGTCGGCGTGGTCAGCGCCCCGGCGCTCGGCACCCGCTTCGACGGCGTGCTCGGCGGGCCCGCACATCAGGATGGCCGGCCGATCACGGTCAGCGCCACCGCTCGTCTCGGTGACGCCGAGGTGGCGCTGGGTGACCTGCGCTACTTCGAGCAGCGGGGCCTGCTCGAGGGTGCGGTCGCGCTGGCGACCGGTGCGGCACGGCAGCGTGGCTACGGCGACTTCTGGCAGCACTGCCTGGTCGCTGCAGGCAGCACCGACGTCGC
>JBKHDS010000070.1:0-8849 GCA_046541215.1 Nitriliruptoraceae bacterium | reverse complement strand
CGGCTCCAGCGTCGTCTGGTCGCCGAGCCCATCCACCTCGACCCGGGTGAGCGAGCCGTCCAGTGCCAGGACGACCCCGGAGAGCACGGCAAGCGAGAACAGCGCCACGATCGTGGCGCCGCCGAGGACGCGTAGCACGAGGAAACCTCGACCGGACCTCGGCGCGGCGACGGCTGCGTGATCGGCAGCAGGTTCCCGCGTCGTCATGTGATGCGCTCCGCCCCCTCGGGTTGGGTCCACCTGCCAGCCTACGTCCCTCGAGGTGGACCGGCCGCTTCGGGGCCGTCCGGACGTCGGGGGTGCCCGCGGGGACCACACCGGGGTGCGGTACCGTCGGACGCGGTCGGTGCCGCCCGGCCTACCCCTCGTCAGTCGGCGCCGCCGTCCCTGCAGGAGCTGCTCGTGTCAGTCGTGCCCGCGGAGGCCGCCCGCCGTCGGACCTTCGCCATCATCTCCCACCCGGACGCCGGCAAGACGACGCTGACGGAGAAGTTCCTGCTCTACGCCGGCGCGATCCAGCAGGCCGGCGCCGTCCAGAGCCGCAAGGCCGAGCGTGCTACCACCTCGGACTGGCTCGAGCTCGAGCAGAAGCGCGGCATCTCGGTCACCTCCGCCGTCGCCCGCTTCGAGCACGACGGCGCCGTGCTGAACCTGCTCGACACCCCCGGGCACCGGGACTTCTCCGAGGACACCTACCGGGTGCTGTCGGGGGTGGACGCCGCCGTGATGGTGATCGACGCCGCGCGCGGCGTGGAGCCCCAGACCGAGAAGCTCTACGCCGTGTGCAAGGCCCGCGGGACGCCCATCATCACCTTCGTGAACAAGATGGACCGCCCGACGCCCGAGCCGCTCGCGATCCTCGACGACCTCGAGGCCAAGCTCGGCATCCCCGGCCAGCCGGTGACCTGGCCGATCAAGCCAGCCGGCGTCTTCCAGGGCGTGGTCGACCGCCGTGACCGACGCAGCTACCGCTTCCTCGCCAACACCCCCGGCGGCGCACGCCGCGCCCAGGAGGACGCGGGGGGCGTCGACACCGTCGCCGAGGAGGTCCGCGAGGAGCTCGAGCTGCTCGACGCGGTCGGCGCCGACATCGACCTCGACGCCTTCGCCGCCGGGAGCGCCACGCCGGTGTTCTTCGGCTCGGCCCTGTCCAACTTCGGGGTCCGGCTGCTGCTGGACGCGGTGGTCGCCTACGCGCCCCCGCCGTCGGCCCGCGAGGACATCGCCGGCGACCCGCACCCACTCGACGGGCCCTTCAGCGGGCTCGTGTTCAAGGTGCAGGCGAACCTCGACCCTCGACACCGTGACCGGCTCGCCTTCGTGCGGATCTGCTCGGGGCGGTTCGAGCGCGGAGCGACGCTCGTGAACGCCCGCACCGGCCGCCGGACCGTGGCGAAGTACGCCCACGCCGTGTTCGGCCGCGACCGCGAGACCGTGGACGAGGCCTACCCCGGCGACGTCATCGGCTTGGTCAACGCCACCGACCTGCGCGCCGGGGACACCCTCCACGCCGAGGGTGCGGAGGTCGTCTTCCCGCCGTTGCCGACCTTCACCCCCGAGCACTTCCAGACCGCCCACCCGGCTGACCGCTCCCGCATCAAGCAGTTCCGGCGCGGGGTCCAGCAGCTCGACGAGGAGGGCGTCGTCCAGGTGCTGCGCCACGACGACCTCGGCGACCAGGCCCCGATCTGGGCCGCGGTCGGCCAGCTGCAGTTCGACGTGGCGGCCTGGCGCATGGCGCACGAGTTCGGCTCCCCCGTCCGTCTCGAGGGCACCCGCTTCGAGGTGGCACGGGCGACCGACGACGACAGCGCCGCACGGCTGGAGAGCATGCGCGACGTGGACGTCTACCGGCGCGAGAACGGGCTGCCGCTGGCGCTGTTCCGCAGCCGCTACGTGGCCGAGCGCATCGCCCGCGACCATCCCGAGCTGACCCTCGACACCCTGATCCTGAGCTGAGGGTTCGCTCCACCGCCACCAGGGCACGCCCGCTCTACCTCGGCCAACTCACCGCTACGCTCCGCGCCCCGTCGGCCCGCGGCGGGCGACCGTGACGAGCTCCCGGGTCCCCGCGCCGGAGGCAGGAGGGGTGGTGCTGGACGGGCTCCTCCCGCTGACCGAACCGGGTGGCGTCTTCGTCGTCCTGTTCGTGCTCGTGCTCCTCGGCCCGCTGCTGGCCGAACGGGTCCGCCTGCCCGGCATCATCGGCCTGGTGGTCGCCGGCATGCTGGTCGGCCCCAACGTGGCCGGGATCATCGACCAGAACACCTTCATCGAGACCATCGGCTACATCGGGCTCCTCTACCTGATGTTCCAGGGGGGCCTCGACCTCGACATGCAGGGGTTCATCAAGCGCCGCCGTGACTCGGTGGTGTTCGGGATCGCCACCTTCGTGCTCCCGATGGCGATGGTGGCCGGGGTCGCCCTGGCCTTCGGGCTCGGGTGGGCGGCCGCGCTCATCCTCGGTGTCGCCTTGACCACCCACACCCTGCTCAGCTACCCGACGATCGTCCGGTTCGACCTGACGAAGAACCGTGCGGTCACCGCCACGCTCGGGGCCACCCTGCTGTCGACGGTCCTCGCGCTGCTCGTGCTGGCGGTGGCGGCCGCCGGCGCTCGCGGTGACACCGGGGCCGGGTTCTGGCTGCTGTTCACCGTCGGCCTGATCGGCTACCTGGTCCTGATGCTGGTCTGGGTCCCGCGCATCACCCGCTGGTTCTTCACCGGTCTCGGGCAGGACCGACAGGTCCGCTTGACCTACCTGCTGTCCGGGATGGGCATCGCCGCGGGGCTCGCGAACCTGATCGGTATCGAGCCGATCGTCGGCGCGTTCCTCGCCGGACTCGCCTTCAACGGGTTCGTTCCCTCCGGCACGGTCATCGAGGACCGGGTCCGGGTGCTCGGCGAGAGCGTGTTCATCCCCGCGTTCCTGATCTCCACCGGCATGATGCTCGACCCGGTGGCCCTGCTCACCGACCCGCGGACCCTGATGCTGGGTGGCGCGTTCCTGGCCGCCGAGGTCGTGTCGAAGTGGCTCGCAGCCGAGTGGTCCGGGCGGCTGATGGGGGTCTCCCGGATCGAGCGCCGGGTGATGTTCTCGTTGTCGGTCGGGCAGGCAGCCGGGGCGCTGGCGGCGGTCATCGTCGCCGAGGAGCTGGGACTGGTCGGGGCCGACGTCGTCAACGCGATCGTGCTCGTGATCCTGGTGACGGCTCTGCTCGCGGGGCTGACCGCGGACCGTGCCGCCCCCCAGGTCCCGATCCCCGAGCACCTCGAGGCGCCGCTCGGTCGCCGGGTCGTCGTCCCGGTGTCCAACCCGCGGACCGTGGGTCCTCTGGTCCGGGTCGGCGCGCAGGTCGCCGCCGCCGACAGCGGTGCGGTCGTGGCGGTCAACGTGCTGCCCTTCGATGCCCGCCCTGATCAGCTCCGGGCGCACCGACAGCTCGCGGCGAGAGCGGAGCAGACGGCGTTGAAGGCCGGCTCGGAGGTCACCACCTCGGTCCGGATCGATGCCACCACCACCAGCGGGGTCCTCCACACCGTCGTGGAGCAGGCCGGCACCTGCCTGGTGATGGGGTGGAAGGGGTACGCCAACCGTCGCGAGGGCCTGTTCGGCTCCACCATCGACCAGATCGTCTCCCAGAGCCCGGTGCCGGTGCTGGTGTGCCGTCCCGGTGACGACGACGCGACGCGACGGGTCGTGGTGGTGGTCACCGACGAGGACGTGGAACCGGATGGGTTCCGCGGCACCGTGCTGGCGTTCGAGATCGGTCACCGCCTCGCACGTCAGGCGGAGGTCGAGCTGATCATCCTCAGCGAGGCCGGGGCCGAGCGCGTCCAGCCTCAACTGGCCGGTTGGGGGGTCGCCCCCGATGTGGAGCTCATCACGGTCGCCGGGGTCGTGGGCCGGCTCAACCGTCTCCTGCAGCCCGGTGACGTGGTCCTGACGGGGGTGCCACCGGTCAGGAGCCGGCTCGGGAAGGGGGCCCGTCGCCTGGCCCGGGCCGCCGGTGGACGGACCGTGATCGTGGCCGTACCGCACTGACCGAGGGCGCCCGCGCTGACACCGGACCGGGGACGCTGCCAGCCGGTCCGTCAGCGACAGCGGGCGCACCGGCCGCGGACGGTGAGCTCCACCTCGTCGACCCCGAACCCGTGGCCCTGGTCGAGGTGCTCACGGATCTGCGCGACGAGCGAGCCGACGTGGTGGTCCACCGCGCCGCACACGGTGCAGACGAGGTGGAAGTGCTCGTCGGGGTGGGCCAGCTCCCACCGGCTCGCGTCGACGTCGCCCAGTCGGCTGCTGCGCACCAGACCGAGCTCCTCGAGCAGGTCGAGGGTGCGGTAGACCGACGCGACGTCGATCTCGCTGCCGGCCGCACGGGTGCGCGCGGTGACCTCCTCCGCGGTGAGGTGCCCGCCGCCCTCCTGCAGCGTGGCCCAGACCGCCAGGCGCGGCCGGGTCACCCGGTGGCCGTGGGCGCGCAGGACCGCCGCCAGATCGGTCTCGGTCGCGTCCTCCATGCCCCCAGGGTACGCAGGGATCGGCCGCGGCTCAGGCACGGTCGATCCAGCGGTCGGCGACCCGTCGGCGCTGCTCGAGCTGGGCGAGGCTCGCCTCGCTGATGGAGCTGATCCGGACCTCCTGGTTGAGCCGGGCGTTGATCACCTCCGGGGTCAGGCCCGTCAGGTGGGTCAGCATCCGGACCCGGTCGGTGTTCTCCTGGCGGACCTCGCGCTTGCGCTGGGCACGGGAGACGGTCATGGTGCGTGCCTGCTCCCCAGCCCCGGCCAGCGGCGGGGGTGCTGCGAGCTCGATCTCCAGCGTCAGCGCCGTCGCGTCGTCGACGATGAGATCCTCCGGATGGGCGTCGTCGAACACCCCGCCGGACCCACTCTCGAGCGGGGTCGCGGAGATGGCCTGGAACAGCGAGAGCTGGTCCTCACCTCCGGCCTGGTCGAGCTGGTCCAGCTCCACGCTCGGCTGCTCCCCGTCCTGCTCCCGCCGCCTGAGCGAGTGGGTGCGGGACTCCGCGAGCTGGGCCGCATAGGTGCGCAGGCGCGGGTCGTCCGGGAGGAACATGAACGCCTTCTGCCGGCGCTGCCCGGCCTGCCAGCGCACCAGCCGACCCACCGCCTGACGGAAGAACAGCTCGGTCGCCGTCGTGGTCGCGTACACCCCGACCCTCAGCCGCGGGATGTCCACCCCCTCCGACACCATCCGCACCGCCACGATCCACGGATCGCGCGAGGCCGCGAAGGCCGCGATCCGCTCGGAGGCGTCCGCCTCGTCCGAGGTCACCACGGCGGGCCGCACCCCGTGCCGCTGCCGCAGCAGCCGCGCGACGGCCTGGGCGTGCTCGCGGTCGATGGTGATCGCCAGCGCCCCGGCATCCGGCTGCTGCTCGCGCAGCCGCACGAGCTGCTCGTGGGCCTGGTCGAGCACCGTCGGCAGCCACTCGCCGTCCGGGGAGAGCGCCGTGCGCAGCCGCTGCGAGGTCCCGGTCCGGTCGAGGGGGTCGTCGAAGGTCGCCGACATCGCGGTGCCGTCGGGCGCGGTCCACTCCATCTGACCCCCGAGCCGGGGGAAGAACACCGGGCGGACCACCCCGCCGTCGCGCAGGGCGTCGCCGTAGCCGTAGACGTGGTCCGGGGCGGCCTCGTCGGCCTCGATCCACGGCTGTTCGTCGGTCGGCCCGTAGGTCACGAAGGGGATCGGGTTCGTGTCGCTGCGGAACGGGGTGCCGGACAGCGCGAGCCGCCGCGCGGCCGTCTCGAAGGCCCAGGCGACCCCGTCCCCCCAGGCTCGCTCGGCGCCCGCATGGTGCAGTTCGTCGAGCACGACGAAGGCGTCGTCGGACGGCCCACGCAGCGCCTTCGGCGCCGCGGCGACCTGCTGGTAGGTGACCGCGACCCCGTGCATGTCCGCCGGGAAGGGTTCGGAGGAGGACCAGCTGGACTCGAGGTGGAGCCCGAAGGACGCGGCGGCCTCGCTCCACTGGTGCTTGAGGTGCTGGGTCGGGGTCACCACCACGACCCGCCGGTGCGGGTGGCGGGCGAGGTCGCGCACCGCGGCGGTCAGCGCGAAGGTCGTCTTCCCCGCCCCGGGGGTGGCCACCGCCAGGAAGTCGCGCCGTCTCGCGGCCTCGAAGGCGTCCAACGCTTCCTTCTGCCAGCGGCGTAGGGCGAGACGGCGCACGAAGTATCCCTCGAGGTGGCTGCGGTGGGCAGGGATGCCGGCAGGGCGGGCGGCGGGGTCCGGCAGGGTCCACGGACCGGTGCCCGGTGCGGCGAGGCGGCACGGTAGCGCCCAAGGGTGACACCACCGGACCGGGCGCCGGCCAGGCAGCCGAGGTGCACGCCTGGGGCGTGGCAGGCCGGCCGAGGTGGGCCGCGCAGCCGAGCTGGGCCGCGAGCGACGCGACCGGCACCTCAGAGGTGGTCGGCGATCAGGTCGAGGAGGTCATCGCCGTAGCGCTCGAGCTTGGCGGGGCCGATGCCGGGGCAGCGGGCCAGCTCGGCCATGCTCGTCGGCGTACGGCCGGCGATCGCCTGCAGGTGGCGGTCGTGGAAGACCAGGTACGGCGCGACCCCGTTCCGGCGCGCGACCTCGGTCCGCCAGGCGCGCAGCGCCTCGAACAGCTCGTCGTTAGCCGTGACACCTCCGCCACCGGCCGGTCGATCCTCGCCGGGTCGCGGCGCCGGTCCGAGGCGGTGCGCACGGCCATCGAGCCACACCGTCGCGCCGTGCGGGAGCCGGACGCTGGTGCCGGGCTCGTCCTCGATCGCGACCACGACGTGGTGCCGGCCGAGGAGCACGATGGTCCCGTCGAGCCCACCGGCCAGCTGGAGCCGCACCCCGACGCTGGCGTGGAGGGTCCCGTCGGCGTCCACCGATGGTGGTACCTCGCGGCGCCTCGCGGCGGGGGCGCCGTCGGGGGGCGCGGCGCTCGCGTCGGCGCGGCGCGGGGTCGTCGGGGGTGCCGCCAGCTCGTCGAGGAAGGGCGAGGGTCGGGCCTGGTCAGCGACCACGTGTACCGCCTGCTGGCACCGGGTCAGCGCGACGTGGAAGACGCGCCGCTCCTCCTCGGTCCCCTCGGTCGCGAGCCGGTGGGGGAACAGCCCCTGCGAGGCGGCGAAGACCACCACCGTGGGCCACTCGCGGCCCTTGACCCGGTGCACGGTGGAGAGCGTGACGCCGTCCGGGGTGCCCGGAGCCTGCAGCCGGTCGGCGAGCCACGTCGCGAAGGTCGCCGGGTCCGGGTGCAGGGCGGCGAGCTGCTCGAGCGCGTCGAGGTCGTCGCCGTGGCTCGATCCCTCGGGCCGGCTACGGGACGCGTCGAGGGCGTCCATCGCCTCGCCCAGCCCGATGCGGGCCCGGATCACCCACAGGCAGCGGGCGGTGTCCGCGCCGTCGGTGATGGCCGCCTCCAGCGCCCGCAGGTCGGCGAGGTAGCCCGCGAAGCGCTCCTGGTGGGTCCCGTCCAGCAGGTCCGTGACCTGCTCGAGCTGGCGGATCGACCAGCGGCTGCCACGGGGCAGCAGCGGGGTCACGGCGGACTTCATCTTGCGGGCGGGTCGGTTCAACGTCTCGAGCACGTCCGCACGGGTGATGCGGTCGGTGTCCAGCCCGAGCCGCAGGTAGGCGAGCGCGGTGCGGACCCCGGTGCGCTGCAGCGCGCTCGCGTCCAACGGTCCGGTGTGCGCGATGCCATGCTCGGCCAGCGCCACCTGGACCGGGAGCAGGGCGCTGTTGACCCGGGCCAGCACCGCGAGCTCCCGCGGGTGCGACCCCGCCTCCAGCGCCTCCCGCAGCACCTCGACCGCCCGCTCGGCCATCCCGCCGGCGGGAACCCGGTGCAGGGAGAGCCCCTCGCCGAGCACGCTGCGATCGGTCCCGGCCACCTCGGCGCTCACGACGCGACCTCGTGCCGGCCGCTGCGGATGGTCTTGGGCACCCGCTCGCGGTTGTGGTCGAGCAGGTGGACCGCGGCGGTGACCACCGCCGGTGGACAGCGGTAGTTGACCTCGAGCGCGTGGTGGTGGGCCCCGGGGAACCAGCGGTCGAAGGCGGTCAGGTGCTCGGGTGTCGCGCCGGCGTAGCTGTAGATGGTCTGGTCGTCGTCGCCGACGGCGAAGACCTGCTGCGCCGGCCCGGCGACCAGCCGCACGAGGAGGAGGTAGGCGGGGGTCAGGTCCTGGAACTCGTCCACGAGCAGGTGCGTCCCCCAGCGCTGCACGGTGCGGCGCAGCTCGGGGCGGGTCAGGAGCAGCTCGAGCGCGCGGTAGATCTGCTCGTCGAAGTCGAGCAGGCCCTCGTCCGTCAGGACGTGGCGGTAGCGGTCGAAGACCTCGGTGAAGCCGTCCACGTCCCCCCGGGTCGCCTCCACCTCGGCGGGGTCGCGCAGCGCCAGCCGGACCTCGGCCAGGCCGTCGAGGTAGGGCTGGTAGGGGTCCTGGTTCGGGATCCGGGCGGTGCGGACGAGCCGGTCGAGGATGCGGCGGACCTCGCGTTCGTCGATGACGCGACGCCGTTCGGCGAGGGTGCAGATCCTGAGCGCCAGCGAGTGCAGGGTCCGGATGGAGGCGTCCAGGTCGACGGTGCGCTCGCGCAGCTCCTCCGCGGCGCGGGTGTTGTAGGCCAGCGCGGTCACGAGCTCGGGCTCGACCTGCCGGTCCCGCAGCAGGTGCCGCAGCCGGGCGGTCAGCACGCGGGTCTTGCCGGAACCGGCCGGCGCGATCACGCGCGCCGGCCCCGCGGCATGGGTGACCGCCGCGAGCTGGTCCGGTGCCAGCGGCTCGGTCGGGCGCGCGTCCCCCAGCACGGTCAGCCGGCCGAGCCCGACCGA
>JBKHDS010000069.1:0-8892 GCA_046541215.1 Nitriliruptoraceae bacterium | reverse complement strand
GGGCCGGGCGGACCCGAGGGCGGCCGTGGGCCGGGTGGTCCTGGCGGTCCCGGCGGGACCGGCGGTCCCTCCAGTGGCAAGACCCGGCGCAAGAAGAAGCGCGAGAAGGCCTCGCCCGCGGAGCAGGAGCTCCAGCGTGGGCCGATGCGCCGCGACGTGCCGATCGAGGAGCAGATCCAGGTCGAGCGCATCGAGGTGCTCTCCGGCATCACCGTCGGTGAGCTCGCCGACAAGCTCGGCGTCGCTGGCGCCGCGCTGGTCAAGAAGCTGTTCGAGATGGGCGAGATGGCCACGGTGCAGCAGTCCCTCGCGGACGACACCGTGGAGATCATCTGCGCCGACCTCGGCGTGGACGTCTACTTCATGTCCGAGGAGGAGCTCGAGTTCGGCATCGAGACCCCCGACGATCCGGAGGCCCTGCGGCCGCGCCCGCCGGTCATCACCGTGATGGGCCACGTCGACCACGGCAAGACCAAGCTGCTGGACGCGATCCGGCAGACCGACGTGGTCGCCGGGGAGGCTGGCGGCATCACCCAGCACATCGGTGCCTACCAGGTCACCAAGGACGGCCGGCAGATCACCTTCATCGACACCCCGGGGCACGAGGCGTTCACCGCCATGCGTGCCCGGGGGGCCCAGGTCACCGACGTCGCGATCCTCGTGGTCGCTGCCGACGACGGGGTCATGCCCCAGACCCGGGAGGCGATCGCTCACGCCAAGGCGGCCGAGGTCCCCGTCGTCGTCGCGGTCAACAAGATCGACGTCGAGGGTGCCGACCCCAACCGGGTCAAGGCGCAGCTGACCGAGCACGACCTCGTCGCCGAGGACTTCGGTGGCGACGTGCCGATGGTCGAGGTCTCGGCGCTCAAGCAGATCGGGCTCGATGACCTGCTCGAGGTGGTCCTGCTGCAGGCGGACCTGCTCGAGCTCCAGGCCAACCCGGACAAGGACGCCCGCGGGCGCGTCGTCGAGGCCCACCTCGACCGTGGCCGCGGTCCGGTCGCGACGGTGCTCGTCCAGGCCGGCACCCTGCGGCGCGGAGACATCCTCGTGGCGGGGACCGCCGACGGCAAGATCCGCGCCATGTTCGACGAGAAGGGCCAGGCCGTCGAGGAGGCCGAGCCCTCCCGGCCCGTGCAGGTCCTCGGGCTGAACGAGGTGCCCGAGGCGGGTGACGAGTTCCGTGTCGTCGACGCCGAGCGGTTCGCCCGCGACGTCGCGGAGCGCCGCGCCGCACGTGAGCGGCGCAAGGAGCTCGCGGAGCGGCGGCCGACCACGCTGGAGGAGTTCACCTCCGCGGTGCAGGCCGGCGACAAGGCCCACCTCAACGTCATCATCAAGGCGGACGTCTCCGGGTCCGCCGAGGCGCTCGAGGACGCCCTGCTCAAGCTCGAGCTGGACGAGGTCCAGATCCGGGTCATCTCCAAGGGCGTCGGCGCGATCACCCAGGGCGACGTCCGGCTCGCGGAGGCCTCCGACGCGATCATCGTCGCGTTCAACGTCCGCCCGGGTGCCAACGCCCGTGAGGAGATCGACCGCAGCGGCGTGGACGTGCGGACCTACCGCATCATCTACGAGGCGATCGAGGACATCGAGCGCGCCGTCAAGGGGCTGCTCGCACCGGAGTTCCGCGAGCAGGTCGTCGGCGAGGCCGAGGTCCGGGAGATCTTCAAGACCCCCAAGGGCTTCGTCTTCGGCTGCATGGTCACCAAGGGCGAGGTCAAGCGCGATGCCGGGGTCCGGGTCATCCGCGAGGGCGTGGTCGTCGCCGAGGACCACATGTCCTCGCTGCGCCGCTTCAAGGACGACGTGCGCGAGGTCCGCGAGGGCTTCGAGTGCGGCATCGGCCTGCAACGCTTCCAGGACGTCAAGGAGGGCGACCAGCTCGAGGTGTTCGAGACCGTCGAGGTGGAGCGCGTCTGACCCGGAGCAGGACGACCCCGTGAGCAGTGAAGGTCGCGTGCACTTCGGCGTCGCCCGCGTCGAGGTGTTCCTCCCGGGCGCCGACAGCCTGAAGGCGCGCCGCGCGCTCGTGCGGCGCGCCCAGGCTGCCCTCGGCAACGAGCTCGGCGTGTCCGTCGCCGAGGTCGGCGGACAGGACCGCTGGCAGCGCGTGGTGCTCGGGGTCGCGGTCGCCGCCTCCACGGCCACCGGGGTGGAGCGCGTGCTCGACCGCGTCACCGCGGTGATCGAGCGCGATCCGCGCGTGGAGGTGCTCGCGGTCTCCGAGCTCGCGGACCACCTCGACGACGACGGCGACCTGCCGCTGCCCGGGTAGCTGGCCGTCGGCCCGAACCCCCACCCGCATCGAACCCCCCGGTTGAGAGGAGCGCCCATGGCCCGCAAGCGCAACCCCCGCATCGACGAGCAGGTCCGAGCGGCGGTGGCCGACCTGCTCCAGACCGAGCTGACCGACCCGCGCCTGACCTTCGTCACCATCACCGAGGCGGACGTCACCCCCGACCACGACGTGGCGACGATCTACTACTCGACCCTGGACCCGGGGGTGCTCAGCCGCGATCCCCGTCGCACCGGCGGGGACCGGATCGCGGCCCCGGCCGACGTCGCCGAGGCCCTCGAGGCCGCCGCTGGCCGTCTGCGCGGCCCGGTCGCCCGACGGGTGGGCCTGCGGACCACCCCCGAGCTGCGCTTCCGTCCGGACCCGGTGGCCGAGCAGGCCGCCCGGGTCGAGGATCTCCTGCGCGGGATCGAGACCCGCGACGTGCCGCCCGGTACCGGGGGCCTCGAGGACGTGGAGCCCGAGGACACGGAGAGGTGAGCATGACGAGCCCGTCGGCGCACGCACCCGCCTGGACCGCGGAGCTGGATCCGGTCGCGTGGGCAGTGGCCCGTGCGCGCCTTGAGCGCGCGATCTGCGACCACGAACGGGTCGTCATCGCCGGGCACATCCGGCCGGATGGCGACGCGCTCGGCTCGGTGCTGGCGCTGCACCACGCCCTCGGGCGTGCGGGGGCGCGCACCGTGCCGGTGATCGGCGAGCATCCGCTGCGCCTGGAGGCGGGCATGGCCCGGCTCCCGGGGATCGCCGAGGTTCGGGACGCCACGACCCTGCCGGCCGCCGCGGCGGTCGATCTGCTGGTCACCGTCGACGCCGCGAGCCCCGCTCGCCTCGGCGCGGTCGCGCGGTACCTCGACGCCGGCGTCGAGACGGTGGTGTACGACCACCACGCGCGCCGCGAGGACTTCGGCGACGTGACCGTCAACGCCCCTGAGGCCGCGGCCACCGTGCTGCTCCTCGCGCGGCTGCTCGACGAGCTCGCTCTGCCCTTCGATCCCGAGGTCGCCGACGCGCTCTACGTCGGCCTGGTCACCGACACCGGGCGGTTCTCCTACGCCGCGACCGACCCGAGTGCGCTGCAGCTCGCCGCACGGCTGCTCGAGGCCGGGGTGGACCAGGCCACCTGGACCCAGGCGCTGTACGAGACCCGGCCACTCGCGGAGCTCGCCGTGCTCGGGACGGCCCTGGCGCGTGCCCAGCTGCACCCCGAGGTCGCGCTGGTCGCCACCCACCTCGAGGCCGACGAGCTCGCGGGCGCGACCGCTGAGGGGCTCATCGACCTCGTGCGCACCGTCGAGGGCGCCGAGGTGGCGCTCACCCTGCTGCCCGAGGGGCCCGGGACGTGGAAGGGGTCGCTGCGGTCGCGGGGGCGCGCGGACGTCGGACGCATCGCCGCCGCGCTCGGCGGTGGTGGGCACCGCCTGGCGGCGGGCTTCACGGCCTCGGGGACGCCGGCTGCGCTGACCGAGCGGGTCGTGTCGCTGCTCGCGGAGGGCTGAGCCGCGTGGGCCGTCGACCCCGACCCCGTGGCCCGGTCCACGACCAGGTCCTGCTGGTGGACAAGCCGGCCGGGCCGACCTCGCACGACGTCGTCGCCCGGATCCGCCGCGTCGCCGGGCACAGCCGGGTCGGGCACACCGGCACGCTCGATCCGGCCGCCACCGGGGTGCTCGTCGTCTGTCTCGGGCGGGCGACGAAGCTCGTGCGCTTCCTGCAGGCCGGCACCAAGACCTACGCCGCCCGCATCCTGCTCGGCATCGAGACCGACACCCAGGACGCCGAGGGGCTCGAGGTGGCGCGCACCGATGCCAGCCACATCGATGAACCGGCGGTGTGTCGCGCGCTCGGGGCCTTCCAGGGCGAGATCCTCCAGATCCCGCCGATGGTGTCGGCGGTGAAGGTCGACGGCCAGCGTCTGCACGAACTCGCGCGTCGCGGCGAGACGATCGTCCGCGAGCCGCGCCGTGTCGAGGTGTCCTCGCTCGTGCTCGAGCGGTTCGTGCCGGGACCGGTCGCCGAGGTCGACGTGCTGCTGAGCTGCTCGGCCGGGACCTACGTCCGCACCATCGCCCATGACCTCGGGGCGGCGCTCAAGGTCGGGGGCAGCCTGGCGCGCCTGCGGCGGCTCGCGAACGGGCCCTTCGGGGTCGAGGAGTGCGTCGAGCTCGCGACGATCGAGGGGACCGACGCGGCCGGGTTGCACGCGCTCGGGCTGGATCCGCTCGCTGCGGTGCGGCGCACCCTGCCGGTGGTCGAGCTCGCCGATGACGACGCCGCCCGCCGGCTGGTGCAGGGGCAGCCCCTCGATGCGCTCGGCCGCACCGGCCCGGTGGCGGTGGTCCGACCCGCGCGTGGCCGCAGCCCGGCGCAGCTGCTCGCCATCGTCGAGGACGACGCTGAGGGTCGGGCGGCACGACCGGCGCTGGTCTGGACGCGCCCGCAGGAGCTCCTATGACCCACGTCGTCCGGGATCTCGCCGCGCTCGATCGCGCCCCGTCGGTGGTGACGGTCGGCAACTTCGATGGGGTCCACCGCGGGCACCAGGTGCTGCTGCGCCGCGCGGTGACCCTGGCGGCCGAGCACGCCGCGCGCGCCGTGGCGGTCACCTTCGACCCCCACCCCGCCACGGTCCTGCGCCCCGAGGCGGCACCACCGCTGCTCCAGCCGTTGTCCGAGCGGGTCACGCGCCTGGTGGACGCCGGCCTCGACGCGGTGGTGGTGCTGCCCTTCACCCGCGAGCTCGCGTCGATGTCACCCGCCGAGTTCGTGCGCAGCGTGCTCGCCGGCCCGCTCGCCACCGTGCGGGTCGTGGTCGGCACGAACTTCCGCTTCGGTGCGCGCGCGGCGGGTGACGTGGTGACGCTGCTCGAGCTCGGTGAGCAGCACGGCTTCACTCCCGAAGCGGTCACCCTCCTCGAGCTGGACGGGCGGCGGATCTCCTCCTCGGCGATCCGCGAGCACCTGACCGCCGGCGAGGTGGACTGGCCCCGTTCGGCGCTCGGGCGTCCCTACCAACTCGCCGGCGTGGTCGTGCCCGGTGACGGCCGCGGTCGCACCATCGGGGTCCCGACCGCGAACCTGCACCCGCAGGAGCGGTTGGTGGTCCCCGGCGCCGGGGTGTACGCCGGCCACGCCGAGGTGGCGGGGGAGTGGCTCCCGGCGGTCACCAACGTCGGGGTGCGACCGACCTTCGAGGGGCAGACCGAGACCGTCGAGGTGCACCTGCTCGACGCCGAGGTCGACCTGTACGGCGCCCCCCTGACCTTCCGGTTCGAGCACCGCCTCCGCGGCGAGCGGCGCTTCGATGGGCCCGAGCAACTGGTCGCGCAGATCACCCGGGACATCCAGACGGCGCGCCTGAGGCTCGCGGAGGCCTAGTCGCCGGGCTCCTGGGCGGTCCGACGCCGCGGGCGGGTGCTGATGGCGACGAACGGCCATCTCGGCTCGCTTGCCCGACGTCCGGCCCTGTGCCACACTGTTCGCGACGGCCCGAGGTGGGCCGTTCCCAACCGTGCCCGTACGGGTGTCGGGATCCCTTGAGCGCCGCACCGCCCTGGTCCCACCGGGGAGCCGGCGCGAGGCGCCAGCAGCCGCGTCGTGGCGGCCGCCGGAGCGGGACCCCACGGAGATGGTGCACCGCACCGTCCCACCCGGCGTGGCAGGGCCGACCACGAGTACGGAGCATCATCTGTGGCGATCACGCTGCCCAACGACAAGCAAGCCATCATCGAGCGGTTCCGCCGTGACGAGACGGACACCGGCTCCCCGGAGGTCCAGGTCGCGCTGCTGACCCAGCGCATCAGCCACCTGACCGAGCACCTCAAGGAGCACAAGCAGGACCACCACTCCCGGCGCGGGCTGCTGAAGCTCGTCGGGCAGCGGCGGCGCCTCCTCAACTACCTGAAGAAGCTGGACATCGAGCGCTACCGCGCGCTCATCGCGGAGCTGGAGCTTCGCCGCTGAACCACCCGGGCCGGGTCCGCCAGGAGGCGACCCGGCCCGCGTCGTGCGAGCTGCGTCGCGGCCCGCACGACGACACGCCACCACCCCGTCGGTCGTCAGTGGAGACGGCTCGCAAGCCCGAGCCGCCCCCACTGATGAGCCGGAGGACCGTGGTGGCGTCCCGCCCCGCACGACGACGTGCGCGGCATCGACGAACACCAAGGAGGCCCAACGTGGGCAAGCTCGGACAGCACGAGCACACCGTCGAGATCGACGGTCGGAGCATCACCTTCGAGGCCGGGACCCTGGCCGCCCAGGCAGGCGGCGCCGTGGTCCTCAGCCTCGGCGACACGAAGGTCCTGTCGACCACCACCGCATCGAAGCAGCCGAAGGACTTCCTGCCCTTCTTCCCCCTCACCATCGAGGTGGAGGAGCGCATGTACGCCAACGGCCGCATCCCCGGCTCGTTCTTCAAGCGCGAGGGCCGGCCGTCGGAGAACGCGATCCTGGTCTGCCGGCTCACCGACCGCCCGCTGCGCCCCACCTTCGCCGAGGGGCTGCGCAACGAGGTCCAGGTCGTCAACACCATCATCCAGACCACCCAGGTCGACCCCTACGACGTCGTCGCCATGAACGGCGCCTCGCTGTCGACCATGCTCTCCGGTCTGCCCTTCGCCGGGCCGGTCGCTGCCGTGCGCTACGCCATGATGCGGGACGGCGACTGGGTCGCCTTCCCGACCTTCGCCGAGCTCGAGGAGGAGGCCGTGTTCAACATGGTCATCTCCGGTCGGGTCGAGGAGGACGGCGAGGTCGCGATCCTGATGATCGAGGCGGAGGCCACCCCCGACGCCTGGGTCAAGGTCGACATGGGCGGCACGGCCCCGACCGAGCAGGTCGTCGGCCAGGCCATCGAGGACGTCAAGCCGATCATCCGGCAGCTGTGCGAGGCCCAGCAGGCCTTCGTGGACGAGGTCGGGGTGCGTGACGCGGGCGAGTTCCCGCTCTTCCTCGACTACACCGAGGAGGTCTTCGACGCGGTCTGGGCGGCAGCCGAGGCCAAGGTCCTCGAGGTCTACCGGCAGTCCGAGCTGTCCAAGGAGGGCAAGGACGAGGCGATCAGCGCCGTCCGCGCTGACGTCGTCGAGGCCGTGGCCGCGGCCGGTATCGGCGACCTCGACGAGGAGACGCTGCGCAAGCAGGCGGCCGAGGCCTTCCGCTCCACCGAGAAGAAGGTCGTCCGCCGGCTGATCGTCGACGAGGGCTACCGCGTCGACGGCCGCAGCGTCACCGAGCTGCGCCCGCTCACCGCCGAGGTCGGCGTCCTGCCGAAGACCCACGGCTCGGCCCTGTTCCAGCGCGGCGAGACCCAGGTGCTGTCGGTGCTCGCGCTCGGCACCACCCGCGACAGCCAGCGGCTCGACACCCTCGACCCGCAGGACGAGAAGCTGTTCATGCACCACTACAACATGCCGCCGTACTCGACCGGCGAGGCCGGCCGGGTCGGCAGCCCCAAGCGGCGCGAGATCGGCCACGGTGCCCTCGCCGAGCGGGCCCTCATCCCGGTCCTGCCCGACACCGACGAGTGGCCGTACGCGATGCGCGTCGTCTCCGACGTGCTCAGCTCCAACGGCTCCACCTCGATGGGTTCGGTGTGCGCTGCGTCCATGGCGCTCATGGACGGTGGCGTGCCCACCCACGGCCAGGTCGCCGGCATCGCCATGGGGTTGGTGTACGAGAACGGCAAGTACACCACCCTCACCGACATCCAGGGTGTCGAGGACTTCTTCGGTGACATGGACTTCAAGGTCGCCGGCCCCGAGGGCTTCATCACCGCGCTGCAGCTCGACACGAAGCTCGCCGGCATCCCGGCCGACGTCCTCCAGGACGCGCTCCTGCAGGCCCGCGAGGCCCGGCTGGAGATCCTGGATGTCATGAACGCCGCCATCAGCGAGCCGCGCGACGAGGTCGCCGACGGCGCGCCGCGGGTGGAGATCGTCCACATCCCGCAGGACAAGATCGGTGCGGTCATCGGTCCGCGCGGCGCGATCATCAAGGAGCTGGTCGAGGAGACCGGCGCCCAGATCGACGTCGACGAGGAGGGCGGCCGCGGCGTCGTCAGGATCTACGCCACCTCGGCGGCGATCGCCCAGGACGCCCTGGACCGCATCAACGCGATCGCCAACCCGCAGCTGCCCGAGAAGGGCGAGCGCTACCACGCGACCGTGGTCAAGACGGTCGACTTCGGAGCGTTCGTCTCCCTCACCCCCGGCACCGACGGCCTGCTGCACATCTCCGAGCTGTCCCGTATGAAGGGCAAGCGGCTCGGGCACGCCGAGGAGGCGGTCGAGGTCGGCGAGCAGATCCTCGTCGAGGTCCTCGACGTCCTCGACGGCGGCCGCAAGTTCAAGCTGCAGTTCGTCGGCGACGTGGCCGACGACACCGCTGCCGCCGCCGTCGAGGCTGGCGAGGCGGGCACCGAGGAGCCGCGCTCACGCGGTGGACGGGACCGCGCGGAGCGCGGCGGCCGCGAGCACGGCGACCGTGGCGAGCGTGGTCGGGGTGACCGTGGGCGTGGGGAGCGCGACCGCGACGCTGCCGATGCCCCGTCACCCGCGCGCGGGGACCGCGGCAGCCGCGGCCGTGGGGACCGT
>JBKHDS010000068.1:0-8930 GCA_046541215.1 Nitriliruptoraceae bacterium | reverse complement strand
AAGATCCTGCTCGCGGGAGCGGATGTCGGGATGCCGACCTCGGCGCTGCTGCGCCGGGGCCCGGACCATGCAGCCACGATCCTCGGCGAGCTCGAGGCGTGGATGATGGAGACGGGCTACTCCTCCGTCCGGGAGATGGTCGGTGCGGTCTCCCAACGCACCGTCCGCGATCCGTCCGCTTTCGAGCGGGCCAACTACCTGGACACGCTCACGCGCTACGCGAGCACGTTCCTGCAGTGATGCGGCCCGTCCGCCAGCGCGGACGGGGAGCGGGGAGGAGCAACGCCGACGGCCGGCCGGTGCGGGGCCGGCCGTCGGTCATGCTCGGCGGTTGTAGGCTCGGGAGCCCACCGAGGAGCTGCCGGTGTCCGCATCCGAGCCTGACGGGTTGGTCGTTGACCTCCTCGCCCGCGCCCGCGAGCTGCGCGAGCACGCCTACGCCCCCTACTCGGGGTTCCGCGTCGGGGCGGTCGTCGTCACCGCCTCCGGCCGGCGTTTCGAGGGCGTCAACGTCGAGAACGTCTCCTACCGGCTGACGACCTGCGCGGAGCAGACGGCGCTGGCGCGCATGTGCGCCGAGGGGGCCCGCGAGGAGGTCGTCCTGGTCGTCGTCGCCGGCGATGGAGCGCGACCGTGCACCCCGTGCGGTGCGTGCCGGCAGACCATCGCGGAGTTCGGGCCGGCGGCGGTGGTGCACGCTGCCGGCTCGGTCGGGGAGGCCGTGCTGACGCGGACCATCGCCGAGCTGTTGCCGGCTGCCTTCACCCCGGCCCGGCTCGCCGAGGGGGAGGTCGTCGATGGCGGGGCGTGAGCTGGACGTCGAGGCGATGCTGGCCGGGCTGCACGAGCCCACGCCTGCCGGTCACCGCAGCGGTCTCATCGCTCTGGTCGGGCGCCCCAACACCGGCAAGTCGACCCTGCTGAACCACCTCGTCGGCGCCAAGGTCGCGATCGTGACGCCGGTGCCCGGCACGACCCGCAACGCGATCCGCGGGGTGCTCACGCGCGAGGACGCGAAGCTGGTTTTCCTCGATACCCCGGGGCTCGCCAAGCCCCGCACCCTGCTGACCCGCCGGCTGAACGACCTGGTGCGTGACACCTGGGCAGGCGTGGACGTGCTGGGCTTCGTGGTCGACGTCGCCGACGGCATCGGGCCGGGCGACGGCTTCCTCGCCCGGGAGCTGGCCGGGACGACGACACCGGTGGTCGCCATCGCGAACAAGGTCGACCTCGTGCGGCCGAAGGAGCGCATGCTGCCGGAGCTGGTCCGGCTCGAGGAGCTCGGTGCGCCGATGGGGGGCTTCGCGGACATCGTGCCGGTGTCGGCTGCGAACGGGGACAACGTCGACCGGCTCCTCGAGGTGCTGATCTCGCACCTGCCCGAGGGGCCGCGGCTGTTCCCGAGCGGTCAGGTATCCGACCAGCCCGAGCGTCAGCTCGCCGCGGAGATCCTGCGCGAGAAGCTCATCGCGGTGGTCACCGCGGAGCTGCCCCACTCCATCGCGGTGACCGTGGACGAGGTCGCGGCGGACCCGGACCGCGAGGACCTGCTCCGCATCGACGCGGTCATCCACGTCGAGCGGGAGTCGCAGAAGCCGATCGTGATCGGTCGCGGCGGCGAGCACCTGAAGGCGGCGGCCACCGCCGCGCGCGAGGAGCTCGAGGTGCTCTTCGGCGCGAAGGTCTTCCTCACCACTCACGTGCGCGTCGCCAAGGAGTGGCAGCGTGACCCGAAGCAGCTCGGACGCCTGGGGTACTGAGGTGGATGCGCCGATCCTGCAGCAGACGGGCCCGGAGCGCTTCGAGCTGCTGCGCGGCGACGGGCACAGGTACCGGCTCCGCCTCGCGCATCACACCCGGCGGGGGTTGGGGCTGACCGGGGTCCCGCCACTGCAGGTGGCCACCGAGGCGGTGCGGATCCTCGTCGAGCGCGGGCACCTGGAGCAGGCGCTCGACGCTCGCGGCGACGGGCAGGAGCTCGACCTCGGCGCAGCGGTCGGACAGGATCCGGCCGGGTTCGAGGAGCTTCGGATGCGGCTGAGCTGACGGGTGCCGGCCGCGGCGGGGCGACGGACCCGTCGGGGCCCGGCCGCGACCTGACCGAGCGATGATCGCCGGGCCGCAGCAGGTCAGGTCCCCGGCTGGTTGGATGACGGCGGCTCCGCCTGCGCCCGAGACCGCCGACCCGAGGACCGTTCCCGTGACCGAGCACGTCGCCGCCCTTGCCCGCCCGCAGTGGGACGAGGCCGCCTCCACGGAACTCGGCGCGTGGTTCCAGGACCGTGAACGCGAGCACCCCGACCCCTTCGAGCTCGCGCGGGCCTTCGCGCCCCGGCTCGGCGCCCAGCCGCGTGCCGACGGCACGGTCACCTTCGCGATGTGGATCCCACGGCTGACCCGGCAGCGGGTCGCCGAGGCGGACGTGTTCCTCGAGGTCCTCGACCCGCTCGATGAGCTCGATGTCACCATCTCCCGGGCGACGGTGCGTTTCCGGCGCACCCTCGTCCCCGTCCAGCGCGACCGGGACCTGGTCTGGACCGTGGCCCGGGGCCTCAACGTCGGCACGCGCGAGCAGCTCGGCAGCTTCTACTGCCTGACCTACCGCGATCGCGATGGGGCCTGGCACCGCGTCTTCGACCCGATGGCCTCCTCGCTGCCCTACGGCGCGTTCGCTCCCGCCGAGGTCTACGACCTCGACCGCCTCCAGGCCGAGCGCGGGGACCGCGGCTACTGGGAGCAGCTCGCCAGCATGGCCGGTCACGACCGGTGTGGTGACGGCATCGTCAAGCAGGGACCGGCCGCCAACATCCTCCAACTGCACGTGCCCACCGCGACCTCCGGCGGCACGCTCGCGAGCCTGGCCCGCTTCTACGAGCGCCTCGCCCGCCACGTGGCCGAGGATCGCGAGCTGTCTCCGGAGGAACAGGTCTACTCCGGCTACGACGCCGTGCAGTTGCTGCCGGTCGAGCCCACCACCGTGTACGAGACGGGGCCGTCGTTCTTCGAGGTGCTCGACCCCGAGGACGTCGAGGCCACCGAGGGCATCGACGAGGACCACGGAGCAGGCCGCGTCGAACCTCGAGACGTGCGCGAGCCCGACGAGGTCACCGCGGTGCTGCGCCGGCCGGACACGACCAACTGGGGCTACGACGTCGTCATCGCTGGGTCGGCGGCGATCAACCCGACGCTGCTCGAGACCGGCCGGCCCGACGAGCTCGTGGACCTCGCCGTCGCCCTGCACACCTTCCCGACCGGCCCGATCCGGCTCATCGCCGACGTCGTCTACGGGCACGCCGACAACCAGGCGCTCGAGGTGCTCGACTCCGAGTGGTTCGCCGGGCCCAACATGTACGGCCAGAACCTCGACTACCGCAACCCGTGGGTCCGCGCGCTCCTGCTCGAGATGCAGCGCCGCAAGGTCGACCTCGGCTTCGACGGGGTGCGGGTCGACGGCGCCCAGGACTTCAAGTTCTACGACGCGGAAGCGCGCGAGCTCCGCCACGACGACCGCTACCTCCAGCAGATGAGCGACCTCGTCCAGCAGGTCGCGGGCTGTCGCTACCGGCCGTGGATGATCTTCGAGGACGGCCGACCCTGGCCGGAGCCCGACTGGGAGCTGTCCTCGACCTACCGGGCGGTGATCGACGACCAGCCCGACCCGGACGTCTTCCAGTGGGGGCCCCTGACCTTCGCCCACAACACGCCCTTCGTGTACGGCTTCTGGCTGCGCTCGTGGTGGCGGATCCGGCAGATCCTGGCGCACGGCTCGACCTGGATCTCCGGTTGCGCGAACCACGACACCCTGCGGCGCGGCACCCAGGTCAGCCCGGAGCTGACGATCAACACCCGGCTGGGCGAGACCGAGCTGCAGATCCTCGACAAGGCGTACGACAACCCCGCGATCAAGATGCTGACCTACTGCGCGTTCCCGGGCGTACCGATGGACTTCCTCAACGCCTCCATGCGGGCGGCCTGGGGGTTCATCCGCAACCAGGACGACCGCTGGGGCGTCAAGGTCGTCTCCGAGGAGACCCTCTCGCTGGTCTGGCAGGTGGATGAGGAGTTCTACCCGCTCGCCGCGAACTTCAAGCGGCTGAAGGCGCTCGGGTTCGAGACCCTGGAGGAGCTCCGGCGGTTCATGGACCTGCTGCCGGCGCTGGTCGAGGTCACCGACTACGACCTCGACACGATCTCGCGACTGATCAACGGTGTCGAGCCACCGCTGGCCGGGCCGCTGCCGGTGGACCCGCCCACCCTTAAGCGCACCGCCCGGGCATGGATGGATGACATGCACGACTACTGCAACGTGCACGGCTGGGCCAACCGGCTCGACCCGAACCAGACCACCTACAACGTCGCGGTGCGGGAGTTCCGGCGTGCGCGACGGTGGCTGCGGGACGACCTGCGCGATGGCGACGCGTTCGACTACCTCCAGCCGGTCGAAGGCCACGCGGTGTTCGCCTCGCTGCGGACGTCCCCGGACGGGCGTGAGCAGGTGCTGCTCGTCGCCAACATGGAGGGCGCCGACGCCGAGCTCGACCCCGTCCGGGTGCCGTTGCCGGGCCTCGATCCCGAAGGCTGGTACCTCAGGCTGCGCACGCCCAACATCGGATCGGACTACCTCGGCGGCCCGATCGTCCTGAACGACTCGTCGGGGGTCGTCTTCACCCGCGAACGCTGAGCGGCCCGCCGGCGCCCGCTCGCGATCGGTGCCCTGGCCCGCTACCGGTCGCTTCACGGGCCCGTCCGCGTGGCCGACCTCTCCGGTAGCGGTCGGTGCGGTTGTTCGAAGCGAACCGACGCTCACACCGTCGCATCGCTTCAAACAACGCGGACGCCCGCCGACCGACGGCGCGGATCACGCACGTGCGGTGCGTCCCGCCCCACCGGACGGGCCCGGCGGGCGGTGCCGGGGCGTGGTCAGCCGCGGTCCGGGACCAGCACGGTGATCCCGAGCGGCGGGAGCGCGAGGTCCACCGAGGCTGGGCGACCCACCACCTCGATGTCCGCTGCCTCGACGCGACCGTTGACCACCCCGGAGCCGCCGAAGCGCGCCTCGTCGGAGGAGAGCACCTCGCGCCACGCTCCGCCGTGCGGCACCCCGATCCGGTACGGCGAGCGCGTCACCGGGGTCAGGTTCCAGACCACGAGCGCATCCGCCACCCCTGGCGCCTGACGCAGGAACGACACCACCGACTGCTGCCGATCGGAGGCATCGACCCAGGCGAACCCGTCCTCGCGCGCGTCACCGACGTGCAGCGCCGGCACGGAGCGGTACAGCTCGTTCAGTGCCGAGGTGTAGGTGAGCAGCGCGGCGTGCTCGTCGCGGCCCAGCAGGTCCCAGTCCAGCTGCGACTCGACGTCCCAGCCGTCGCGGGCACCGAACTCCATCCCCATGAACACGAGCTTCTTGCCCGGGGTGGTGAACTGCATCCCGAGCAGCAGCCGGAGGTTGGCGCGTTGCTGCCACTCGTCACCGGGCAACCTCGACAGCATCGAGCCCTTGCCGTGGGACACCTCGTCGTGGGAGAGCGGGAGGCAGAAGGACTCGGACGCGCCGTAGACCGACCGGAAGGTCAGCTGGTCCTGCTTGTCGCCGCGGTAGAGCGGATCGGTTCGGATGTAGTCGAGCGTGTCGTGCATCCACCCGAGGTCCCACTTGTGGTCGAACCCGAGCCCACCGTGCTCGGTGGGGCGCGTCACCCCGTCCCAGGCGGTCGACTCCTCCGCGAAGGTGATGACGTCCGGGTGGTGGCGGTCGATCTCGTCGTGGAGGCGCTGGAGGAAGCTGATGGCCTCGAGGTGCTCGTTGCCGCCGTGCTCGTTCGGGATCCACTGGCCCGGGTCGCGGGAGTAGTCGAGGTAGAGCATCGACGACACGGCATCCAGCCGGAGGCCGTCGGCGTGGTAGCGCTCGAGCCACGACATCGCCGAGGACAGCAGGAAGCTGCGGACCTCGCCGCGGCCGTAGTTGAACATGGCCGAGTTCCAGTCCGGGTGGATGCCCCGGCGCGGGTCCTCGTGGTCGTACAGGTGGGTGCCGTCGAAGGTCGCCAGCGCCCACCAGTCGTCGGGGAAGTGGGACGGGACCCAGTCGAGGATCACCCCGATGCCAGCCTGGTGGAGCTGGTCGATCAGCCACATGAGGTCCTCGGGCGCCCCGTAGCGGGAGGTCGGCGCGAAGTAGCCGGAGGTCTGGTAGCCCCAGGAGCCGTAGAACGGGTGCTCCATGACCGGCAGGAGCTCCACGTGGGTGAACCCGGCCTGCTGCACGTGGGCGACCAGGTGAGGGGCGATCTCGCGGTAGGTGAGGAAGCGCTCACCGTCCTCGCCGCGCTGCCAGGAGCCGAGGTGGAGCTCGTAGATCGAGATGGGAGCCTCGCGGTGCTGGCGGTCGCCGCGCGCTGCCAGCCAGTCAGCATCGCCCCAGTCGTAGGACAGCTCCCACAGCTTCGACGCGTTCGCCGGCGGAGTCTCGGTGTGGACGGCCATCGGGTCGGCGTGCTCCACCACCTCACCGTGGGAGGTGGTGATCGCGAACCGGTAGGCATCACCGGCGGCGGCGCCCGCGACGAAGCCCTCCCAGATCCCACTGCTGGCGCGTGGTCGCAGCGGGTCCGCGGAGGGGTCGAAGCCGTTCGCCTCGGTGATGACGTGCACGGCCTGCGCGAAGGGGGCCCACACGCTGAAGGTCGCGCCGGCGGGCGAGTCGGCGTCGGCCGTGACGAGATGGGCGCCGAGGTGGTGGTGGAGCCGGAGGTGGCTGCCCTCGGCGAACAGGTGCAGGTCGTCATCGGACAGGCGGGAGGCGGGCTCGGGCACGTGGGTCCCTCGGGTCGCTGAGCGGTAGCCCCCCGCCGTCACGTCGACCGGTTGACGCGGAGAGCCGCGGTCCCTTCGGACCGTAGTTGTGGCCCGATGGGCCGGGGTGGTCGCGGCGTGGTCGCATGGCCGGGCACCAGAGCCCGCACAGCCAGCATGGCTCCCGAGGGCGGGCGTTCGAGCGCACGCGGCCCGTCATGGCCTACACGACGCCGCGGGGCCTCGGTGAGCCGTCCAGGGCGGGTCGCGGGCGGTGAGCCGCGCGGTGCGGCCCCTCCTTCGGACGGGCTTCGGAGGGGGACAGCACCGATCCCACCGTTTACGTTCATGGGGAAAGGCCGCGCCTCGGGTTCGGGGCGCCGCACCGCGATCGGGTCGCCGACCGACGACGCGCCGACCGACGACGTTCGCCCGACCGATGACGCGCCGACCGGCGACGCGCCGACCGACAACCCGCCCCCAACGAAGCACCGACCGAGGCTGAACCGATACGTCGGCGGCTCGACCGGTCGACGGGTCACGAGACCACCGGAGGCACCATGGACACCATGACGTTCGCGCTGAGCGATGGCACCGAGGTCCCTCGCCTCGGGTTCGGGACCTTCCAGCTCGCCGGCGAGGAGGCGTACCGCAGCTGCGTGGTCGCTCTGGAAGCGGGGTACCGCCACCTCGATACCGCCCAGGGGTACGAGAACGAAGCCGAGGTCGGCCGCGCCCTCAGGGACAGCGGACTCGACCGCGGGGAGGTGTTCATCACGACCAAGATCAAGCCGTCGAACGCGCGCCGCGCCGACGTCCGCAGCTCGACCCAGGAGAGCCTCCGCAGTCTCGGTGTCGATCAGGTTGACCTCATCCTGCTGCACTGGCCGGCCGAGTCGGTCGCGCCGCTGGCCGAGACGATGGAGGCCATGACGGAGTTGGTCAATGACGGGCTTGCGGCGCACATCGGGGTGTCCAACTTCCCGTCCCGCATGCTCGCCCGTGCCTACGAGTTGGCTCCGATCGTGACCGATCAGGTCGAGCACCACCCCTACCTGGGCGTGAGCGCGATCGAGGCGGTCCTCCGGGCTCGCGGCGGGTTCCTGACGGCCTACTCGCCGCTGGCTCGCGGCAAGGTGCTCGACGACCCGGTCCTCGCCGAGATCGCCGAGGCCCACGGGGTCACGCCGGCCCAGGTCACCCTGCGGTGGATGCTGCAGCGGCCGAACGTCGTCGCGATCCCGAAGTCCGGGACGCCGGAGCGCATCCGTTCGAACGCCGATGTCCAGGGGTTCGAGCTCACGGACGAGGAGATGGCGCGTATCGATGGTCTGGAGAGGGGCGAGCGGCTCATCGATCCTGACGGCGCTCCTGAGTGGGATTGATCACCGCCTCAGGTGACCGACACGCCTCGCAACCGATCCGTTACGGGGTGTGCTGATCCGTCCACAGACTCGCGATCGGCTCCCTGCAGCGACCTCGCGCGGGATACGTTCTTGCGGTGCCGAGCGTCGGGGGGATCATGCGACAGGTGCTGAGCCGCGGGGCAGTGCTGCTCGTATCCATGGCTCTGGTGTGGGGGTGCAGCCCTTCGGGCGATGCCGACGACCCCATCGAGCCGATCGAGCCGGCGACGTCGGAGGAAGACGAGGCTGAGGACGGCGAGGTTGAGGACGGCGAGGTTGAGGGTGACGTCGAGGGTGCTGGCGTCACGTCTGAGGAGTTGGCCGAGCCATCACCTGATCAGGAAGCTGCGGTCGATCAGGCTTCCGACGATGCGTCGACCGGCGGGGTTGCGGAAGAGGTCGACATCACCGTCGTTCCCGAAGAGATCACCCTCGACTACGTCGACGCCGTCCTCGCCGAACTCGAACGCCTCTTCGCCAGTGCAGTCAACGAGGTCGTTGCAACTGGTGAGATGACCATTGAAGCATCGGATCTGCTCAACTCTGCCTTCAGTGGTGCCGAACTCGAGTCTGTTTTTGCAGACCTGATTGTTGTCGCACAAGAACCCGAGCTGGCGCGAGACTCTGCAGATATCCGACCCAATACTGTCGAAGCGGTATCGATTCTTGACGCAGCTAACGAATGCCTTTGGGTCGAGACCGTTGCGGACTTGTCCGGCGTCT
>JBKHDS010000067.1:0-8936 GCA_046541215.1 Nitriliruptoraceae bacterium | reverse complement strand
GGATGGGGTTCGGCGACAAGGAGGCGGCCGACCAGGCCGCCGTGGACGCGATGCGGGGCATCCTCGGGCGGATCCCGATGGACGGGGTCGTGGTGATCGGGGAGGGGGAGAAGGACGAGGCCCCGATGCTCTACAACGGCGAGGTGATCGGGAACGGCACGCCGCCGGAGGTCGACATCGCCGTCGACCCGGTGGAGGGCACCACGCTCACCGCGAAGGGCCTGCCGAACGCGCTCGCGGTCATCGCGCTGGCCGCGCGGGGCACGATGTTCGACCCGGGGCCCTTCGTCTACATGCACAAGCTCGCCACCGGCCCCCTGGCGGCGGACGTGGTCGACCTCGAGGCACCGATCGGGGAGAACATCCGCCGCGTCGCCCGAGCCAAGGGGGGCCGGCCGGCGGACGTGACCGTCAGCGTCCTGGACCGCCCCCGGCACGAGGGGCTCGTGCGGGAGATCCGTGAGGCCGGGGCGCGCATCGCGTTCATCTTCGACGGCGACGTCGCCGGCGCGATCATGGCCGCCCGACCGGACACCGGTGTGGACCTGTCGGTCGGGATCGGTGGCACCCCCGAGGGCGTCATCACCGCGTGCGCGATGAAGTGCCTCGGTGGGGTGCTGTACGGCCGGCTCGCGCCGCGGGACGACCAGGAACGCTCCGAGGCGATCAACGCCGGCTACGACGTGGACGCGATCCTGACCGTCGACGACCTCGTCCGCTCCGACCGGGTCATCTTCGCGGCCACCGGGATCACCGACGGGGCGCTGCTGCGCGGCGTGCGCTTCACCGGCCGGGGGGCCATGACCCAGTCGTTGTCGATGCGCTCCTCCTCGGGGACGGTGCGGACCGTCAGCGCCGAGCACACCTTCTCGAAGTTCAACACCATCGCCCGCTTCGCCGACCTCGACGAACTCGAGGCCCGACCGCGCTAGCGGTGGGCTGCCGCTCGCGACCCGCCCGCGACCCGCTCTTCGCCCGACCCCTCGACCCGCTCCTCGACCCGCTCTTCGACCCGCTCTTCGACCCGCTCTTCGACCCCAGGAGCCGCCGTGCTCGACGTTGACGACCTGCTCGCCCGCTACCACGACGAGCGCCCCGACCCCGCCGATCCCGCCCAGCGCGTGGCCTTCGGGACCTCCGGGCACCGCGGCAGCTCCCTGACGACCTCCTTCAACGAGGCCCACATCCTCGCGACCACCGAGGCGATCTGCCGCGAGCGGGCCGCGAGGAAGGTGACCGGGCCGCTGTTCCTCGGCCGCGACACCCACGCCCTGTCCGCTCCGGCGACCGAGACCGCGCTGCAGGTCCTCGCCGCCCACGGCGTGGAGGTCCGGATCGACGACGCCGACGGCTACACCCCGACCCCGGTCATCTCCCACGCGATCCTCACCCACAACCGCGACCACCCCGACGCGCCGGCCGACGGGATCGTCGTCACCCCGTCGCACAACCCCCCGGAGGATGGCGGGTTCAAGTACAACCCGGCCCATGGCGGTCCGGCGGACGCCACGGTCACCGAGCGCATCGAGCGGGTCGCGAACGAACTGCTCGCCGACCCCGACCGGATCCGTCGCGTGCCGCTGGCCGAGGCCCGGGCCGCCGCGGTCCCGCACCCGTACCTCGCCCGCTACCTCGACGACCTGCCGTCGGTGGTGGACCTGGAGGCGATCGCGGGCTCGGGGCTGAAGCTCGGCGCCGACCCCCTCGGTGGCGCGACGGTGGCCTACTGGGGAGCGATCGGGGAGCGGTTCGGGCTCGACCTCGAGGTGGTGAACCCCGCGGTGGACCCGACCTTCGCCTTCATGCCACCCGACCACGACGGCCGGACCCGGATGGACTGCTCCTCCCGGGCGGCCATGGCGGGCCTCGTCGCGCTCGCCGACCGGTTCGACGTCGCCTTCGGCAACGACCCGGACGGTGACCGGCACGGCATCGTCACCCCCGGTGCGGGGCTGCTCGACCCGAACGGCTACCTCGCCGTGGCGATCGAGCACCTGCTCGCCGACCGTGGCTTCCCGGAGGACGTCGGCGTCGGCAAGACGCTCGTGAGCTCCACCCTGATCGACCGTGTGGTCGCGGCCGCGGGCCGCCGGCTGCATGAGGTCCCGGTGGGCTTCAAGTGGTTCGTGGACGGCCTCCTCAACGGCGAGCTGGCCTTCGGGGGGGAGGAGAGCGCGGGGATGTCCTTCCTGCGCACCGACGCCACGGTGTGGACCACCGACAAGGACGGCCTCATCGCCTGCCTGCTCGCCGCGGAGATGACCGCCCGGGACGGCCGCGACCCCGGGGTGCGCTACGAGCACCTCACGGCGATCCACGGCCGGCCGGCCTACCGGCGGGTGGACGCGCCCGCGACCCGGGAGCAGAAGGCGGTGCTCGCGGCGCTCTCCCCGGAGGCGGTCACCGCGACCGAGCTCGCCGGCGATCCGATCACCGCCACCCTGACCCGGGCGCCGGGCAACCACGCGCCGATCGGTGGCCTGAAGGTGGCCACCGACGAGGGCTGGTTCGCCGCCCGGCCGAGCGGCACCGAGGACGTGTACAAGATCTACGCCGAGAGCCTGCGTGGCCCCGAGCATCTCGAGCGCATCCTCGCCGAGGCCGCCGAGGTGGTGGCCGCGGCGCTGGAGGGTTGAGCGGGGGGGCGGCTCAGCCGTCCCCGTCAGCTCCGTCCTGCTCGTCCCCGTCGGGCGTGTCCGGGTCGCCGAGGTCGTCCTCCTCGAGGGGCTCGGCGATCACCTCGGCGAGCGGCTCGGGCTGGCCGTTATCGACCTCCTGGCTGGTCAGCAGCAGGATGGGCAGCGCGACCGACAGCGCGACGAGGACCAGCACCAGCGCCACCTGACCGACCCAGCGGGGCACGCGCACCGGTCGCCGGCCGGTCGGCCACCTCGGGGCGAGGGCGGCCCAGATGGCGTCCACCTGCGGGTCCGGGAGCGGTGCGACGTGCTCCTCGTCCGGCACGGCGATGTCCTGGCCCCGGCGCGGGGCGGGCAACAGGCCCACGAACCAGGAGGCGAGGTCGGCCGGCTCGGCGGCCTCCAGACGCCGCATCGCGCGCCGCAGGGCGGTCGTCACCGCCGCGTCCAGATCGTCCGCGCCGGCCTCGGTCGCGGCCGCGTGGAGCACCGGGGCGTAGCGGTGCACCAGCGCGGCGAAGGCACCGGCGTCGCCAGCCCGGGCGCGGGTGAGGAGCACCCCGTCCGCGTGCGCGGCCGCGGGGCGCGCCGCTACCGCGCCGATCGCCGGCGCTCGGTCGTCCCCCGCCGCGCGCGTCACCCCGGCCCGCCGCGACTGGTCAGGGCGGCGTGGAGGGCCTCGACCAGCTCGCTCGTGGTGAAGGGCTTGGTGAGCACGTCGTCGCGTCCGTTGACCTGACCGGAGATCAGCACGACCGGCGGCGCGGTCGGGTCGGCGGCGAGCTTCCGGCGCAGCGCCAGCCCGTCCATCCCGGCACCGAGGACCACGTCGGACAGCACGACATCGGTCGGCTCCTCGGCGAGGTGGGCGAGGGCGGCCTCGGCGTCGGCGACCGCGTGCACGCGCAGGCCGCGGGCCTCGAGCAGGTCGGCGGTCACCTCCCGCACCGCGGGTTGGTCCTCGACCACCAGGACCGACCGAGCCACCATCTGCCGGGTCACGTCGGTGGTGTCCCGGGGCGCCGGTGCTGTGTCGTCGCCGGCGGTCGGCAGGGTCAGGGCCACGGTGGTTCCGATGCTCGGTTCGGAGCGGATCTCCAGCTCCCCGTCGCTGGCTTCCACGAAGCTCGCCACCATCGCGAGCCCGAGACCGGAGGAGCTCGTCCGCGGCTTGGTGGTGAAGAAGGGGATGACCGCCCGCTCCGCGACCTCGGCGGCCATCCCGTCGCCGTCATCGCGGACCTCGAGCCGGACCTCCCCGCGCTCGGTGAGATCGGCGCTCAGGCGGACCTCGCTGGCGTGGGCGTCCCGGCTGTTGAGCACGAGGTTCAGCAGCGAGGTCTGCAGCTGGGTCGGGTCCACCTCGACCATAGGCAGGGTGGGGGGAGCCTGGACCGCGAGGACGACCGACTCCCCGACGGCGCTGTCGAGCAGCGGGCGGAGCTCCTCGAGCAGCGGCGCGAGCTCGCACGCCTGCGGGGTCAGGCTCTGCGCCCGGGCGTAGGTGAGCAGCTGGCTGACGAGCAGCCCGCCGCGCTCGCCGGCGGTCTGGGCCGCCGTCAGCCAGCGCCGCGCGTCCTCCCCCTCGACCTGGTCCTCGAGCAGGCTGAGGTTGCCGATGATCACGGTGAGCAGGTTGTTGAAGTCGTGCGCGATGCCGCCCGTCAGCTGTCGGATGGCACGGGAGCGCTCCGCCTCGGCGAGCACGGTCGCGAGCCGTTCGTGCTCGCGCCGGTCCTCCAGGCTGAGCAGGACCCCCTCGCGCTCCTCATCGAGCCCGTCGAGGTGGATCGCGGTGACGTCGCACGGGATGCGTGTGGACAGCCGGTCGCGGAAGGCGGCCTGAGCGCGCTGCGGCGCCGGCCCGCGGTGGCGCAGCATGCCCCGCAGCGTCGCGTGGTCGGCCGGGACGACGTACAGGACGAGCGGCTTGCCGTCGAGCGGCTCCCCGGCGGCCAGCAGGTCGCGGGCGGCGTCGTTGGACTGGCGGATGACCCCGTCGTCGCCGACGGTGAGCATCGCGACCGGGGCGCGGGCGAACAGCGTGCGGTAACGGTCGCTCAGGGCGGAGATCTGCTCCTCGGCGCGGCGCAGCTCGTCGAGCTGAACCTCCAGCTCCACCTGGTGCAGGCGGAGGTCCTCGACCAGTTCCTCGGCGGTGCGCTCAGCCCGTGCCTGGAGGCCCGGGTCAGAGCTACCGGGGTGCGAGCTCATCGGCGCTCCTCGGCCGCGCGGCTGTACTGCTCCGCCCGCGTGATGTCGACGTGGCTGACCACGGCCCCGGAGCGGCCGTGCGGCCCGGCGCCCGGCGCGTACGGCCACCCGTCCGCGGCCTCCGGCGGGGGCTGCGCGGCGTCGGCGGGGACCGGTCGGACGTGCATGACGAAGCTGCGCTCCTCGCCGTCGGCGGTGTCGCACGGGTAGGCGTAGGCGAACCCCTCGCTCGAGCCGGCGAGCACCCCCTGCAGCTCCTCGACCACCTGGCGCAGATCGGGGTCGTCCCGGGAGGCCTCGGCGAGGACGCCGAGGTAGTCCGCGCCGATGCCGAGGTGATCGTCGGCGGTACCGCCGTTGTCGCGCGCGAACCGTTCCCAGGCCTGGTTGACGGCCACGATGCGCCCGGAGGGGTCGAGCACGCACAGGTGCTCCGGCAGGGCGTCGATGCGCGCCTGCAGCGTCCGCTGGGCGTGCTGCAGCGGTGAGACGTCGGTGAGCGAGAGGACCGCCCCGCTCGGCTCGCCGTCGCCGTCGCGGAAGGGCTCGGCGCGGAGGAGGATGTCGCGCCCGTCCCGGGCGTGGGTGAGCCGCTCCACCTCCTGGCCGTGGCCAGCGACCTCGGCGAGCAGGCCGGGAAGATCCTCGATGTCGAGCTGGTGGGTGATGTCGGCCAGGGGGCGGTCGAGGTCCCGCTCGATGAGGTTCACGAGCCCCGCGAGGCCGGCGGTGAACTTGCGGACCTTGAGGTGCTCGTCGACGAACACGACCCCGACGTGGGTGCTGGCGAACAGGTGGTCGAGGTCGGAGTTGACGGCCACGAGCTCGTCGATCTTGTCCTGGTACTCGGCGTTCACCGAGTGCAGCTCCTCGTTGACCGAGTGCAGCTCCTCGTTGGTGGCCTGCAGCTCCTCGTTGGAGGCGAGCAGCTCCTCGTTGGTGGCCTGCAGCTCCTCGTTGGAGGTCTCGAGCTCCTCCACGGTGGCCTGCAGGGTCTCACGCGCGTCCTGCAGGGCGTGCTCGAGCTCCTCGATGCGTTCGCGGACGTCCTCGTCGAGGGTCCCGGCGTCGGTGAGCGGGACCTCCTCGCTGCGGGGGCGCTGAGGTGGCTCGATGAACACGAGCGCGTAGCGGGCCGCCTCCCCGGTGGGGCGGAAGGGCCGCACGCGCACGTCGGCCGGACCCTCGGGGCTCGCGTCCAGCACCCCGGCGTACCGCGTCTCGTCGCCGGTGCGCAGCGCCCGGTGCACCGCGGCCCGCAGCAGGGTCGCGGTCGTCCCCGGCAGCATGCGCTGCAGGTCCAGGGTGGCGGCGCCGCGCGGCACCCGCAGGTAGCGGTGCGCATCACCGAAGACGTGGACGAGCTGGAGCTCCTCGTTCACCAGCAGGCAGGGCGGGACGTGGGTGTCGACCAGCTCCCGGTAGCAGGCGTCGATGGTGCGGTCATCCGGCACGACCGGCTGGGACAGCGAGGCGATGCCCTGGACCGGCTCCAGGCCGCCGATGCGTGGCGGGCGGAGCTCCGCGGGCAGGCCGGGCTGGCGCGAGCTGGTCCGACGGAACAGCTTCCAGCGCCGCTCCAGGGTCTCGAAGGAGGAGGCGAGCTCCCCGAGCGTCTCCGACGGTCCGAGCAGCAGCAGCCCGCCGGGCTCGAGCGAGAAGTGCAGCAGGCCGAGCACGCGCTGCTGTAACGCCGGCTCGAGGTAGATGAGCAGGTTGCGGCAGCTGACCAGGCCGAGCCGGGGGAAGGGCGGGTCGTGGGTGACGTCGTGGGCGGCGAACACGACCATCTGGCGCAGCTGCGGCGTCACGGTCACGAACTCGCCGTGGTCGACGAAGTAGCGCTCGATGCGCTCCTCGCCGAGCGCGGTCACGGCATCGATGGGGTAGGACCCGCGGGAGGCGACCTCGACGGCCTCGCGATCGATGTCGGTGGCGAACACGCGGATCTGCCGGCGCGATCCGATCCGGGTGCGGGCCTCGTCGAGCAGGATCGCGAGCGTGTAGGCCTCCTCGCCTGTGGAGCAGCCGGCGACCCAGACGCGCAGCGGCTCGTCGGTGCTGCCGTGGCGCAGCAGGTCCTCGAGGTGGTCGTCAGCGAGCGCGGTGAAGGCCTCCTCGTCGCGGAGGAAGCGCGTCACGCCGATGAGCAGCTCCTTGCGCAGGCGTGCCAGTTCGGGGCCGTCGTCGCGCGCGTGGGCGAGGTAGGCGCCGATGGAGTCCACGCCGACGGCGTTCATGCGCCGCTCGATGCGGCGGGTCACCGTGGCGCGCTTGTAGAGCGAGAAGTCGGTGCCGGTGTGCTGCTTCACGAGGCTGAGCAGGCTCCCGAGCTCCTCGCCGGGCAGGACGGGCGCGTCCGTGGGGGAGAGCACCTGCGGGTGGTCGGCGTGGTCACGGATCGCCGTCGCCATCTCCTCGGGGGGGAGGATGAGGTCGACCGCGCCGGTGGTGATCGCGGCGCGGGGCATCCCGTCGAAGGCCGCCGTCTCCGGGTCCTGGGCGAGCACGAGCCCGCCGGCGTCGGCCACGGACCGGGCGCCGCGGCTGCCGTCGCTGCCCGTGCCGGAGAGCACGACCGCGACGGCCCGGGGGCCCTGGTCGTCCGCCAGCGAGGTCAGGAACCGATCGATCGGGGTGGAGACGATGCCGCTGCGGTCCTCGAGCAGGAGCAGCCCGCCGGCGCAGCGGACCTCGGAGCGGGGTGGCAGGACGTGCACGGTGTCGGGCTTGAGCGGTGTCTGATCCTCGATCCGGGCCACGGGCAGGGCCGTGTGCCGCTCCAGGATCTCCACCATCAGCGACGGGTGGTCCGGGGAGAGGTGCTGGACGATGACGTAGGCGATGCCGAGCCCCGGTTCCAGCCCCGCCACGACCCGCTGCAGCGCGTCCAGCCCGCCGGCCGAGGCGCCGATGCCCACCACCAGCGCGGGGTGGGCGCGGTGGTCGTCCGGACGCGCCGGTGTCAGCGCGGTCGCGCTGACCTCGTGCGTGGTCACGGTAGGCCGTCCTCCTGCTGCGGGACCCCGCGCTCGGCCGGGTCCCGGTGGCCTGGGACCGTGCCGATGCAACCTCGGACTGTAGCCGATGGTGACCGCGTCTCGACGCGGCGCCATGACGCTCCGTGATCGGTGGGGCGCCGGGCGGAGGGTGCCGTGCCGCGTGGTCGGTGCGCGAGGAAGGGTCCTGCCCGCCGGGCGGGGGACCGGATCAGCGGACCACGATCGTGATCGCACCATCGGGGTGGAGCGTGCAGGCACCCTCGAGGGTCCCGACCGAGGTGAAGGTCTGCTGGAGCGTCTGGCCGGCGGCGACGGTGTAGGGCCCGACCTGGTGGGGCACCTCGTCGCGGTTGTTGATCTCGATCCGGTCGCCGACCGCCACCTCGAGGGTGCGTGGCAGCAGGTCGACCTGCTCGCCCGCGGCGAGCTGGTCGGCGGTGCCGGGTGCCACCTCGACGACGATGGTCTCCGAGCCGAGCCCGGGCAGCGCCACGAGGACCAGCACGAGGAGGGCCGCGACGCCGAGCCCGGCGGCGAGCAGCGGGCGCCACCGGCCGGCACGGCCTGCAGGGTGGGTGTCGTCGGCCACGGGCAACCTCCGGTGCGCTCTCGGCCAGGAGGGTACGTCCGGCGGCCGGGTTGCTCACTCCGGCGGTGCGATCGGCCACACGAACCGCTCTGGGTCGCCCTCCGGTGGGACGAGCGACACCTCCAGCTCCCAGCGGTCGGCATCGGGGAGCTCGAGCACGTAGGAGAGGTGGTGGTCGGGGCTGACGGGGAACAGCTGGTGCTGGCTCGTGGGCTCGCCGACCACCTCGACGTGGACCTCCTCGAGCGGCGCGGGGAGACCGTCGGGGCCGAAGGCGTAGACGTGGAACTCGTTCGTACCGGGCGTCAGCGGGGCGACGGTGACGTCGAGGGTGAGCGATCCCACGGTCAGCTGGTCCTGCTGGTGCGGCGGTACCCGGTCGGGCAGGGTCACCACGGCGAGCGGCACCGCGACGGCCACGAGCAGCGCGAGCGGCGCGACGAGCCCGACGGTGTGGCCGCGCGTACCGGCCCGTCCCGGCGCCGCCGGGCC